>JACMKK010000387.1 GCA_014380115.1 Luteimonas sp.
CCGACCGCGCGCCCAGCAACGCCAGCGTGGTCTCGCTCGGCGGCACCGACATGCCGGCACGGCGCAAGCGCTCGGCCAGATAATCCATGACCCCGAGCCGCGCCCATGTCGCATCGCCCGCGTTGTCGACGCGCAGCGGCAGCACCAGGGTTGCGCGTGGTGGTGCGGGCGTCGCCGATCGCGCATGCGTGGCCGGTGCTCCGCCATCGCGCCACGACGACAGGCTCCAGATCGCGACGAGCGCCGCGATCACGCATGCAGCGGCCAGTGCGAATCGCAATCCGCGGCGCCGGATCGCCGTCGGTCCCGGCGAAGCGGCCACGGCGTCGTGCTGCACGGGGGTTGGCGTCGGCTCCGGTCCGGAGACCGGCCGCGATGCGGGCATCGTCGCAGCGACGCCTTCGCCTTCGCGCAGCACGAGGCCATCGTCGCCGAGCAGCGTCTGCGTTTCGGCGACCCAGCGGAACCCGTATCGCGGCACCGTGCGGATGACGTCCTGGCCCTGCCCGTCGTCGCCCACGCAGCGGCGCGCGCGCAGCACGATCTGCGCCAGTTGGCCGTCGCTCACCGCGACGCGCCCGAACACCGCCTGCAACAGTTCGTCGCGGCCGACTGCGCGGCCGCGATGCGCGATCAGGTGCACCACGCATTCGAACACGCGCGCCGGCATTTCCACGGGCACGCCGTCGCGTCGCAATTCGCGTTTGGCCACATCGAACTCGAACGCGCCGAACCGGTAGCGCATCAGCGGCTCGGCAGTGCGCGAGGGCGAAGCGGGAACTGCGGAAGAGGAAGACGATAAGGGATGATGCATGCGCTTCGAAAAGTCCGGCAACGCGAGAATGACAGAGCGCTCACGTCGCGCGCATCTGTCGTCGGTCTTGGTTGTGAGCAGCGCCCGGCCACCCGCTCACCGCGCCTGTCCGCAAGCTGGATCGACGCTTGCGGTCGCGAGCGGCCGCCCCGCAACGTGGTGCCTGCGTGGCGCCGCCACCGATGCCCGCTGGTGGCACAACCTGGATATGTAGTGTTGACCATCCACTCCAACCCCGATATGTTGTGGCTGTCGGTTCCGTCGGCTTGCGCCTTCGGATGAAAAGGGAAGCCGGTGCGGATCTGATGATCCCATCCCGGCACTGCCCCGCAGCGGTAGGTGGAAACGAAGTCGCGACACGCACTGGGGCATAGCCCTGGGAAGCGGCGACAAGTAGGAGGACGCGGTACTCGCCGCGTCCGCGTCCACGAGTCCGAAGACCTGCCGACAGCCGCGCGATGCACAGCGCGCGGTGCCGGCCGCGGAATCTCCGGGGGGAGATGGCTGGTGACGCACGTGCCGGCCGCGCGCCTTCCGGGCTCGTCACGCCGGCGATCGGCGACACCGCGCTTTCCACCCGATGATGCCGTCCGCCCGAGGGGGCGCGGTCGCGACGACGGCAGGTGGCCGTCGCGCGCCGCGTTCCTTCCGCAGCCTGCGTGGGACAGGCCGCCGCGTGCACCACGCCGGGAGGATTCGCGCCATGCAGCACAACGACAGCACCGTCGCCGAAACGGCGGCACCCACACTCGCCACGTCCGAAAACGTCAGCTTCCTGCTGACACCGCCGCCGACCGCCACCGCGATGCGCGTGGCCAAGCGCAACGGCGGCAGCGAGCCGGTCGATCTCAACAAGATCGTGCGCGCGGTGCAGCGCTGCTGCGACGACCTGTACGCGATCGACCCGATGCGCGTGGCCACGCGCACGATCTCGGGCCTGTACGACGGCGCCAGCACGCGCGAACTCGACGAACTGTCGATCCGCACCGCCGCGTTGCTGACCGCCGAGGAACCCGAATACGGCCGCCTCGCCGCGCGCCTGCTTGCCGGCGTCATCGCCAAGGAAGTCGCCGGCCAGGAGATCCATGCGTTCTCGCAATCGATCGCGCGCGGCTTCGACGTCGGCCTGATCAACGAGCGCCTGCTCGGATTCGTGCAGGCCAACTCCCGCAAGCTCAACGATGCGCTCGATGCCTCGCTCGATCGTCACTTCGACTACTTCGGCCTGCGCACGCTCTACGACCGTTACCTGCTACGCCATCCGCATACGCGCAAAGTGATCGAGACGCCGCAGCAGTTCTTCCTGCGCATCGCCTGCGCGCTGAGCGCGGACGTGCCCGAGGCGCTGGCGCTGTACCGGCGCATGGGCAACCTCGACTACCTGCCGAGTTCGCCGACGCTGTTCAACTCCGGTACCACGCACGAGCAGCTGTCGTCGTGCTTCCTGCTCGACTCGCCGCAGGATTCGCTGGAATCGATCTACCAGCGCTATGGCGACATCGCGCAGTTGTCGAAGTTCAGTGGCGGCATCGGCCTGAGCTATACGCGTGTGCGCTCGCGTGGCTCGCTGATCCGCTCGACCAACGGCCACTCCAACGGCATCGTGCCGTGGCTGAAGACGCTCGATTCCTCGGTCGCCGCAGTCAACCAGGGCGGCAAGCGCAAGGGCGCGGCCTGCGTGTATCTGGAGCCGTGGCACGCCGACATCGCGGAGTTCCTCGAACTGCGCGACAACACCGGCGACGAGGCGCGGCGCACGCACAACCTCAACCTCGCCAACTGGATCCCGGACCTGTTCATGCGCCGCGTCGAGGCCGACGGCGAATGGTCGCTGTTCGATCCGCATGCGGTCCCGGATTTCACGGACCTGTTCGGCGCCGATTTCGACCACGCCTACGAGCAGGCCGAGGCGCAGGGCAAGGCGATCAGGACAATCAAGGCGCGCGAGCTGTACGCACGCATGATGCGCACGCTGGCGCAGACCGGCAACGGCTGGATGACGTTCAAGGACAAGTGCAACCGGGCCAGCAACCAGACCGGCAGGCCCGGCAACGTCATCCACCTGTCGAACCTGTGCACCGAGATCCTCGAGGTGACCTCGCACGAGGAAACCGCGGTCTGCAACCTCGGCTCGATCAACCTGGCGCGACATTTCGACGACGACGGCCCCGCCGGTACAGGCGTGTTCGACTTCGACAAGCTCGCCGAGACCGTGCGCCTGGCCGTGCGCCAGCTCGACCGCGTCATCGACCTGAACTTCTATCCGATCGAATCCGCCCGCCGTGGCAACCTGCGCTGGCGACCGGTCGGGCTCGGCGTGATGGGATTGCAGGACGTGTTCTTCAAGCTGCGCTTGCCGTTCGACAGCGAGCCGGCGCGCGTCCTGTCGCGGAAGATCGCCGAGACGATCTACTTCCACGCCTTGTCGACCTCGGTCGAATTGGCCGAGGAATGCGGCAGGCATCCGTCGTTCGCCGACACGCGCGCGGCCAACGGCGAGCTGCAGTTCGATGCCTGGGGCATCGTGCCGGAACACGCCGAACGCTGGGATGCGCTGCGCGACCGCATCCGCGAACACGGCCTGCGCAACTCGCTGCTGATCGCGATCGCGCCGACCGCGACCATCGCCTCGATCGCCGGCTGCTACGAATGCGTCGAGCCGCAGACCAGCAACCTGTTCAAGCGCGAGACGCTGTCGGGCGACTTCCTGCAAGTCAACCGCTATCTCGTCGCCGAACTGAAGAAGCTGGGGCTGTGGACCGCCGAAATCCGCGATGCGATCAAGCAGGCCGAGGGATCGATCCAGGGCATCACGCAGATTCCGGAAGTGCTGCGCGCGATCTACCGCACGACCTGGGAAGTGCCGATGCGCTCGCTGATCGACATGGCCGCCGAACGCGGCGCCTTCATCGACCAGTCGGCCTCGCTCAACCTGTTCATGGAAAGCCCGAACATCGGTGCGATGTCGTCGATGTACATGCATGCGTGGAAGCAGGGGATCAAGACGACGTATTACCTGCGGTCGCGGCCGGCGACGAGGATTGCGAAGGCGACGGTGGGAAGCGCGGTTGATGAATTGCCGAGGTCCGAGTACGCGCCGACGGAAGCCGTCGCGTGTTCTCTCGAAAATCCGGAAAGCTGCGAGGCATGCCAGTAGACGAAACCGTCGCGCGAACGCGCTCCCTCCTCCGCACAGCGGGGGAGGGCTGGGGTGGGGGCGCCGGAGCCAGAGCTCGTTCACGGTTGTTGCCGTAGCGAACGCGGCTCGCGCTTCCTGCTTAGACCACGGCACCTGCGACACCCCACTCCGCTCACCCCCCTCCCAACCTTCCCCCGCAAGCGTGGGAAGGGGCAGAAACAGAAGCCAAGGAACCCCATGTCCATCCAAAGCCACCACCTGCTCCTCGACCCCGGCTTCGAGCTCACCCTGCGCCCCATGCGCTACCCGCAGTTCTACGAGATGTACCGCAACGCCATCCGCAACACCTGGACGGTGGAAGAGGTCGACTTCGCGCTCGACACCAGCGATCTCAAGCACAAGCTCGGGCCCGCCGAGCGCCATCTGGTCGAGCGCCTGATCGCGTTCTTCGCCACCGGCGATTCGATCGTCTCCAACAACCTGGTGCTCAACCTGTACCACCACATCAACGCGCCCGAGGCGCGCATGTACCTGTCGCGGCAGTTGTACGAGGAAGCGCTGCACGTGCAGTTCTACCTGACGTTGCTCGACACCTACCTGCCCGATCCGAACGAACGCGCGCGCGCGTTCGCGGCGGTGCAGAACATTCCGTCGATCCGGCGCAAGGCCGAGTTCTGCTTCAAGTGGATCGACGCGCTGCAGGGGCTGCAGCGCATCGAGACGCGCGAACAGCGCAGGCAGTTCCTGCTCAACCTGATCTGCTTCGCCGGCTGCATCGAGGGCCTGTTCTTCTTCGGCGCGTTCGCCTATGTCTA
>JACMKK010000388.1 GCA_014380115.1 Luteimonas sp.
GCTGAGCTCGGCGCGGGTGCCGGCGGCGCCGGTTTCGACACGTAACTGCTTGATTTCTGAGGCGTGCGCAAGGTTCCAGCACAGCGCGGCGAGTAACGCCAGGCCGAGCATGACTTGCTGGACGGTTGCCCCCTTCACTCGCATGCGCCGTAGTCAAGCACCAACGCCTGTTCTTTGCAACCTGTTTTCCCTTACAAATCCGGTAGCTGGCGCGACTTCCTGTGGTCAGGGTTCAGCAAACTGACGCAAACCGTCGGAAGCTGACTTGGATGACAACCAATCGGCGCCCACCGGGCTGATGGCCTGCAGCCGGCAGGCCCGCCCTGCCGGGGCCACCGCGAGCTTGATCCGTAGATCCGGTGCGATCAGCGCCGAGCCGCCGCGCTCCGGCCATTCGATCAGCCACAGCGCGGCGCGGACGTCGTCGAGCCCCAGGAATTCGAGTTCGCCGGCCTCGGCGATACGATAGAGGTCGAGATGCAGCGCTTCGCCTCCCCCGGCCAGGTCATAGCGTTCGACCAGCGTGTAGGTCGGGCTGCGTACCGCGCCGGTCACGCCGAGCGCGCGCAGCCAGGCGCGCGCGAGCGTCGATTTGCCGGCGCCGAGATCGCCTTGCAGGTAGACGACGGCAGGCGTCGGCTGCGAGTGCGCGAGGACGTGCGCGAGCGCATCGGTCGCGTCGCTGTCGTGCAGGTGCAGACGCATCGTCAGGAGGAGGCCGGAGGAGGCACGGGGACATTCGACAGCCGGCGCAGGTGCGCGAACAGATCCGACGGCAGCAGCCCGCGTTCGCCGCCGTCGCGCGCCGCATCGTCTCCTGCCGTGGCATGAAGCAGCGCGCCCTGCGTCGCGGCCGCACGCGCCTGCAATCCCTGCGCACGCAAGGCCGCGATCACGCCCGTCAGCACGTCGCCCATGCCGCCGACCGCCATGCCCGGATTGCCGGCATCGATGACGTGCGGCAATTCGCCGGGCGCGGCGACTATCGTGCCTGCGCCCTTCAAGACGATCACGCAGCCCAGCGCCGCGCACAGCGCCTGCGCAGCCCCGAAACGATCGGCCTGTACGACGTCGGCAGTGGTTCCGAGCAGGCGCGCGGCTTCGCCGGGATGCGGGGTCAAGATCGTACCGGCCGGCAGTCTGCGCGGATGCAGCGCCAGCAGGTTCAGCGCATCCGCATCGATCACCAGCGGCTTGTCCGAGGCGATCGCGGCGTTGTACAGGGCGATACTCCAGCTTTCCTGCCCCAGTCCAGGCCCGATCGCGACGACATCGGCGCGCTGCATCAGCGAGCGCAGTTCGTCGGCGGTCGCAATAGCGCGCGCCATCAGTTCCGGACGTCGCGACAGCGTCGCGCCGACATGCGCTTCGCGCGTGGCGACTCCTACCAGGCCCGCGCCCGCACGCAACGCTGCTTCGGCGCACAGCATGATCGCGCCGCCGCTGCCATGGTCGCCACCGACGCACAGCACGTTGCCGGACTCGCCTTTGTGCGTGTCCCGGCGACGCGACGCGAAGCTCAGGACCAGGTCATCGCGCGCCAGCAGGCGCCCGCGCGCACCCGCCGCGAACAACGCATGCGGTGACACCTCCAGCGTCGCCAGCGAACGCGTGCCGACGTAGTCGAGTGCGGCGCCGGTCGCCAGGCCGCAATGCGCGCCGACGAACTGCAGCGTGCGATCCGCGCGGACGGCGGCGACGCCCAGGACGCAACCGCGATCGGCGTCCACGCCGCTGGGCACGTCGAGCGCGAATACCGGTGCGCGCGAAGCATTGATGGCATCGATCAGGGCGACGGTTTCGGCGTCCGGCGCACGCGAAAGACCGATGCCGAACAGCGCATCGACGATCAGGTCGGTTTCGGGCAGGCGATCGGAAAACGCTTCGATACGCCGCTGCACGCCGCGGTAGTCGAGCTCGGCGCGGATCGCGTTGTCGGTCCGCGGCGCATGCGAGAGCAGCCGCATCACCCGCACGTCGCGGCCGGAGGCCACCGCATGCACCGCCAGGGCGTAACCATCGCCGCCATTGTTGCCTGGCCCGCAAAGCACCAGGATGCGCTGCGCGCGGGGCCAGCACGCCAGCAGCTCCCGCCATGCGGCCTGGCCGGCACGCCGCATCAGCCCGAATGGGTCGCCGGACGCGCTTTCAGCCTGCGCCTCGATCACGCGCAGGGCCTTGCTGTCGTAGAGGAAGCGCGGGTCTGCCATCGTCCGATTCTATACTTGCATGATCGTGGTACCGACCAAGTCCAGCATCGATCACGCCGCGCTGGCCCGGCGCATCAAGGATCTTGCGCGCGCGTCGGGTTTTCAGCGTTGCGGCATTTCCGGCATCGACCTCGGCGACGACGAGGCGCACCTGCGCGACTGGCTCGCGAACGGGCTGTACGGATCGATGCAGTGGATGGCGAGGCACGGCGACAAGCGCTCGCGCCCGGACGAGCTGATTCCGGGCACCCTGCGCGTGGTGTCCGTCGGCCTGGATTACGGCCGCGACGACGATGCGCAGGCCTGGGCGACGGTCAACGATCACGAGCGCGCCTACGTCGCGCGCTATGCGCTGGGCCGCGACTACCACAAGCTCATGCGTCAGCGACTGCAGCAACTTGCCGACCGCATCGCCGAAGAGATCGGGCCGTTCGGGCATCGCGTGTTCGTCGACTCCGCACCGGTGCTCGAGCGCGCACTGGCGCGCAACGCCGGGCTCGGCTGGATCGGCAAGCACACCTGCCTGATCGACAAGGACGGCGGCTCCTGGTTCTTCCTCGGCGAGATCTACATCGACCTGCCGCTGCCGGTCGACGCGCCGGCGAGCGCGCATTGCGGTACCTGCATGCGCTGTATCGACGTCTGCCCGACGCAGGCGATCACCGCGCCGCACCGCCTCGACGCACGGCGCTGTATCTCCTACCTGACGATCGAACACGAAGGCTCCATCGACGAGGAACTGCGCCCGCTGATCGGCAACCGCATCTTCGGCTGCGACGACTGCCAGCTGGTGTGTCCCTGGAACAAGTTCGCCAAGCGGACCGACGAGCCGGATTTCCGCGCACGCAACGACCTCGACAAGGCGACCCTGGCGGATCTGTTCGCTTGGAGCGAAGACGAGTTCCTGCAGCGCACCGAGGGCTCGGCGATCCGCCGCAGCGGCTACGCGCGCTGGCTGCGCAACATCGCGATCGCGCTGGGCAACGCGCCGACGACTCCGCAGGTGCTGGCCGCGCTCGCATCCCGCCGCGACGCTGCCGATGACGTCGTGCGCGAGCACGTCGCCTGGGCACTCTCACAACACGCTTTGAAGGAACGATGCGCTTAGGCGCGCTGGCGGATCTCTGCCAGCAGGGCCTGCGTGACCGGATCGTCGGCTTCGGCCTCCCCGTGTAACGCCGGAAGCAGACGGCTGGCGACTTGCTTGCCCAGTTCGACGCCGAACTGGTCGAACGCGTTGATGCCCCACAGCACCGATTGCAGGTAGACGCTGTGCTCGTAGAGCGCGATCAGCATGCCGAGCGACTGCGGCGTCAGTGCATCGAGCAGCAGCAGCGTGCTCGGACGGTTGCCGGCGTAGGCACGATGCGGATCGTCGTTGGCCTGCCCGTTCGCCAGCGCCTCGGTCTGCGCCAACAGGTTGGCGAGCAGCGCGCGATGGTTCTGCACATGCGGATGGTCGTTGCGCACGACGCCGATGAAGTCCGCAGGCACGACTTGCGTACCTTGGTGCAGGGCCTGAAAGAAGCTGTGCTGCGTGTCGGTGCCGGCTCCACCCCACCACACCGGCACGGTCTGCACGCGCAGTTCCGCGCCGTCGAGCCGCACCGACTTGCCGAGGCTTTCCATCACCAGCTGCTGCAGGTAGTTCGGCAGCAGCTTCAGACGTTCGTCGTACGGCAGCACGGCCTGGGTCGCGGCGCCGAGCGCGTTGCGGTTCCACACCGCGGTGAGCGCGTGCCAGACCGCGAGGTTGTGTTTCGGCACCGCGGACAGGGCATGCGCGTCCATGTCCGCGGCGCCGGCCAGCAAGGCTTCGAAGCCGGCCATGCCGATGGCGAGCGCGATCGGGTAACCGACCGCCGACCACAACGAGTATCGGCCGCCGACCCAGTCCCACATCGGCAGGATGCGTTCGCGCGCGACGCCGAAGGCCTCGGCGCGTTCGATGTTCGCGCTGACGGCATAGATGCGTTCGCCGCCGCCGAGCCAGTCGCGGACGATGCCGCCGTTGAGCAGGGTTTCCTGCGTGCCGAAGGTCTTCGAGATCAGGATCGCTGCGGTGCGTGACGGGTCGAGTCCCGCAAGCACGCGCTGCGCCGCGCTGCCGTCGACGTTCGACAGGAAATGCACGCGGAAGCGCCCACCCGCCACCGGCGACAGCGCATCGACCACCAGGCGCGGGCCCAGGTCGGAACCGCCGATCCCGACACTGACGATGTCGGTGACGTCCGAAGCCGCCAGTGTGTCGATCAGCGTGGCCATCGCGCCGCGCGCCTCGCGCGCTAGCGCGGACGAGGCCTTGGCGCCGGGCGCGGCAGAGAGATCGCTGCGCAACGCCGTATGCAGCGCGGCGCGACCTTCGGTGGGATTGACGACCGCGCCATCGGCCAGGCGTCGCATCGCGCCCGCCAGGTCCGCGTTGTCCGCGAGTGCGAACAAGGCTTCGAGTGCCTGCCGGTCATAACGCTGGCGCGCGAAACTGGCGTACAGCGGCCCGACGCGCAGTGCGAAATCGGATGCGCGCGCCGGGTCGTCCTCGACCAGCCGCGACAGGGACGCGTCCGACAGGCGAACGGCGTGGATCCGCAGCTCGTCGAAGTCGGCAGCCGTCACCGTCGCGCCTACGCGGCTTGCGCGGGAATGGAGGTGTTGGTGTGCGTCAGCCGGTTGTCGCGGTCGACGTAGACCAGCGTCGGCTTGAACTTCGCCGCCTCGGCCTCGTCGCAGGCGCCGTAGGCGCAGATGATCACCAGGTCGCCCGGCTGCGCCTTGTGCGCGGCGGCACCGTTGACCGAGATGATGCCGCTGCCTTCCTCGCCGCGGATGGCGTAGGTGGCGAAGCGCTCGCCGTTGTTGACGTTGTAGATCTCGACGCGTTCGTATTCACGGATGCCGGCGATGTCGAGCAGGCGGCCGTCGATCGCGCACGAGCCTTCGTAGTGGAGCTCGGCATGGGTCACGGTGGCGCGGTGGATCTTGGCCTTGAGCAGGGTCAGTTGCATCGTTTTTCGGTCCAGCCGGCGCGACAGAGGGGCCGGCAGATGGCGGGCAGTGTAGGCAGCGGATTTGCGCACTGCAACATGAACGCCATGGCGGTCGTGGGCGGTTCAGGCGAGCGTGAATTCCAGGTTGTCGATCAACCGGGTCCTGCCCAGCCGGGCGGCGATCAGCGACACCAGCGAACCGCCATCGACGTGCGCGGGCTCGATCAGGTCCGGTGCGCGGATCACGCTGTAGTCGACCTCGAACCCCGCAGCTTGCAGGCGTCGCGACGCCTCCGCTTCGATCTCGCCAAGCGGGCGACGCGCAACGGCCGCATCGCGCATCGCCAGCAAGGTGCGGTGGATCTCGGGAGCACGCTGGCGCTCCTCCGCCGACAGGTACTGGTTACGCGAACTCATCGCCAGGCCGTCGGCCTCGCGCAGCGTGGTCGCGGCCAGCAACTCGATCGGGAACCCGAGATCGCGCACCAGGTAACGCAGCACGGCCAGCTGCTGGTAGTCCTTGCGGCCGAACGCAGCGACATCGGGCTGCACCTGGTTGAACAGTCGCGTAACGACGGTGGCGACGCCGTCGAAATGGCCGGGGCGATGCGCGCCGTCGAGCACGTCGGTGATGCCGGGCACACGCATGCGCACCGCGCCGTTGGCGCCGTAGGGATACATCGTTTCGAGCGATGGCATCCACAACAGGTCGCAGCCTGCCGCCTCGAGTCCTGCCGCATCGGCCTCGGGCGTACGCGGATAGCGCGCGTAGTCCTCGTTCGGCCCGAACTGCGTCGGGTTGACGAACACGCTCGCGACCACACGATCCGCATGCGTGCGCGCCAGTGCGATGAGCGAATGATGACCGGCATGCAGGTTGCCCAGCGTCGGCACGAAGCCTATCCGCAGGCCTGCGTTCTTCCACTCGCCGACGCGCGTACGTAGTGCAGGCAGTTCAGTGACGATCTCGATCATGCATCATCCGAAGAAGTGGTTTCGACCTGATCGAAACTGATCACGGGTTCAAAGGAAAGCCTGATACTTCGGACGCGCGAAACTCAAGCGTAAGCATGCTCGGCATCGGGAAAACTGCCATCGCGCACTGCATCGGCGAACGCACGCACCGCGCCGGCGACGGAGCCGCCTTCTGCCAGGAAATCCTTGACGAATTTCGGACGCCGATGGCCGCTGTCGAGACCTAGCAGATCGTGCAACACCAGCACCTGGCCGTCGCAATCCGCGCCGGCGCCGATGCCGATCGTGGGAATCGGGATCGCAGCGGTGATCGCGGCGGCAAGCGACGACGGCACGCACTCGAGCACCAGCAAAGATGCGCCGGCATCGGCCACGGCCTGTGCGTCCTCGCGCAGCTTCTTGGCCGCGATTGCCTCACGCCCCTGCACCTTGTAGCCGCCGAAGCGCAGCACCGATTGCGGGGTCAGGCCGAGGTGCGCGCAGACGGGGATCTCGCGCTCGACCAGGAAACGGATCGCGTCGAGCTTGTGGCCCGCGCCTTCGAGCTTGACCATGCCGGCGCCGGCCTGCAGGAAGCGCGCCGATGCCTCCAGCGCGCGCTCCGGCGTGGCATCGGACTGGAACGGCAGGTCGGACAGCAGCAGCGCGCGCGACAGGCCGCGCGCCACGCAACGGGTGTGGTAGGTGATGTCGTCGACGGTCACCGGCAGCGTCGACCCGTGACCCTGCACCACCATGCCCAGCGAATCGCCGACCAGCACCATGTCGACACCGTTGGCATCGAGCACGCGCGCGAAGCCGGTGTCGTAGGCGGTCAGCATCACCAGCTTGCGCCCGTCGCGCTTGGCGTCGGCCAGGCCGGGAACGGTGATGGGCTTGCTGTCGTTCGCGGTGCTCATGTCCCTAGCCTATCGCCTGCACGCCTTCGGTGGCCATCGCGGCGAGGGCATCGCGGGCGGGGCCGCGCCCGGGGATGTTCAGGTCCGGCGCGATTTCCAGCAGCGGCACCAGCACGAAGGCGCGCTCGTGCAGGTGCGGGTGCGGCACATGCAGGCCCGGCTCGTCGATCACCTGCGTGCCATACAGCAGCAGGTCGAGGTCGAGGATGCGCGGTCCCCAGCGATCGCTGCCGTCGGCGGCGCGCTCGCGGCCGAAGCTGCGTTCGATGTCGAGCAGCGCGCCCAGCAGCGTCCGCGCGTCGAGCGTCGTTTCCAGCTCGGCGACGGCGTTGACGAAGGCAGGCTGATCCTCGCGGCCCCAGGCCGCAGTGCGATACGGGCGCGACGCCTTCAGGCAACGCGTCGCCGGAATCGCGGCAAATGCCCTGATGGCCTCCGACAGCGTCCGTTCGGCGTCGCCGACATTGCCACCGAGGCCGACATGCGCCCTCGCCCCGGCGCTGCCGATGGCCACGGCGTTCATCCCGCCGGAGACGCGGCGCCGGTGCTGCGCCGGCGACGGCGGCGCTTGCGCGGTTCCTGCTCGCCCGCTTCGTCGATCGACTCCTGCATGGCGAGCGCATTGTCGGGATCGTGTTGGGCGGCCTGCCAGAACGCGATGTCCTCGGCATGTTCATCCGACGCCGCCTGACGCAGCACCAGGAAATCGAAGGCGGCACGGAAACGCGGATGCGCGATCGTGCGCACCACACGCTTGCGCTGGCGTTGCGTGAAGCGCGTCTGCAGCAGCCAGATCTCCTGCATCGGCAGCGAGAAACGCCGCGGCAGCGCGATCGTCGTCAGCTGGTGCAGGGTGACGCGGTCGGCGGCGCGGCGCTGCGCTTCGGGTGCGTGCACGCCCTGCGCCTGCAGCGCCATCAGCGCGCGGCAATACGCCGGCCACAGCAACAATGCGAACAGAAACGCCGGCGAGACGGGCTCATCGGCCGCCACGCGCACATCGGTGCCGCGCAGGCCTTCCATGAGCATGCGCCGCAGCGCACCGCTGCGATTGGATGCCAGCGCGGCTGCGCTTTCCGGGAACAACGTGGCCAGCAGGCCATGCCGTTCGAGTCCTTCGAAGCTGGCGACGGCATGGCCGGACAGGAACATCTTCAGGCATTCCTCGAACAGCCGCGCCGGCGCTGCCTCGGCCAGCAGGCCGCCGAGGCGCGCGATCGGATCGGCGCTGGCGGGATCGATGCGGAAATCGAGCTTGGCCGCCAGCCGCACCGCGCGCAGCATGCGCACCGGATCCTCGCGATAGCGCTGCTCCGGGTCGCCAATCAACCTGAGCACGCGATTGCGCACGTCCTCGAAGCCGCCGACATAGTCGCGCACCGAGAAATCGTCGACGGTGTAGTACAGGGCATTGGCGGTGAAATCCCGGCGTACCGCGTCGTCCTCGATACTGCCGTAGACGTTGTCGCGCAACAGACGTCCGCCCTCGTGCAGCTCGCGGTCGCCGCTGCCGTCGTCGATGTTGGCGCGGAACGTCGCGACCTCGATGATCTCGCGCCCGAACACGACATGGGCCAGGCGGAAGCGGCGGCCGATCAGCCGGCAGTTCCGGAACAGGTGCTTGACCTCTTCGGGCGTGGCCGAAGTGGCGACGTCGAAATCCTTGGGATGGCCGCCGACCAGCAGGTCGCGCACCGCGCCGCCGACGAGATAGGCCTCGTGCCCGCCCTCGCGCAGGCGATACAGCACGCGCAGCGCATTCGCGCTGATGCCCTTGCGGGAAATCGGATGCTGATCGCGGGGAATGATCTGCAGCGACGTGGGGACGTCTGAGGGATGGGCAGAAAAGGATTCGATATCGGTCGGCATCGCGCTGCGAGATGGGAGCCAGGCTCGTTGGAGCGTGGGTGCGTCTGCCATTGTCGGCATCGGCTCTGTTGCTATACTAACAGGCCATTCAGGCGACCCGTTCGCCAGGGACCGGTCGTCCAGCCGGTGGCCTCCGTGCCGAAGTTTCATGCTCCCTTCGTCTAGAGGCCTAGGACGTGGCCCTCTCAAGGCTAAAACACGGGTTCGAATCCCGTAGGGAGCGCCATGTTCCGAAGCCCGCGCAGCGATGCGCGGGCTTTTTCTTGCGGGCGGAATCGAAACCTCCTGTTCGCCGCATCACGTCGCGCGGCGTGAATCGCTAAACTATTGCCGCGTTTCGCCCGGACTGCCGCCATGCCCTTCGTCGTCACCGAAAGCTGCATCAAGTGCAAGTACACCGACTGCGTCGAGGTGTGCCCGGTCGACTGCTTCCACGAGGGCCCGAACTTTCTGGTGATCGATCCGGACGAGTGCATCGACTGCACCCTGTGCGAGCCCGAATGCCCGATCAACGCGATCTATCCCGAGGACGACGTACCGGCCGGGCAGGAAGCCTTCGTGAAGTTGAACGCCGAACTGGCCAAGGCCTGGCCGGTGATCACCGTGCGCAAGGATGCCCTGCCCGACGCCAAGGATTGGGAAGGAAAGACCGACAAGCTGCCTTTGCTGGAGCGTTGACAAGAACAGGAACGGGCGCCGCAGCGCCCGTTCCCGTATTCCGCACGCGTGGCGATCAGCCGCCCAGCGCGATCTTCAGGTTCGCCACCAGCTTGGTCGGCGCTGCCCCGCTCGCCGGCAGGCCGCGCGGGTCGACCGCCGAGACGTACACGCCGGCGTCGACCTTGGTGACGCGCACCAGGAACTTGCTGCCTTCGTAATCGACGTCGTAGGTCCCGAGGATGTCGGCCTTGCTGGCGACCGTCAGGCCGCTGGTCGCGGCCAGCGCCTCACCGACCTTGGCGAAGATTGCATCGCGCTCGCCGGGCACGGTGAAGCCGGTGGCGCTGCCGGTGGACGGCGCCGGTGCCGGCATCGACGAGCGGGTGACCGACTGCGTGCCGTCCGTGGGCGGCATCTTCATCGCGCCCTCGGTATTGGGCATGTCGAGGTCCGGCGGCACTTCCAGCGGACGGCTCTCGGGGCTCTGGGCGTAGACATCCTTGTCCTTGCGGAACCAGCGGCAGCCGGACGCGGCGACCACCGCGACGATCAGTACAAGGGCGATCGAACGGCTCACCGGGAACGAAGGCTTCAGTAGCTTGGAACGCATGGGAATCTCCTGCAGGTCAGGCCGCGATTGCATCGCGGCAGGATGTTTCGATGGTGCGGATGGCGTCATGGATGCGTCGCGCCGTTTCGGCATGCACGTCGGCGAGCGGGGTCAGCGGCAGGCGCAGGCCGTCGCGATGGCCGATGCCCTGCAGCGCGAGGATCGCCTTGACCGGGATCGGATTCGATTCGACGCCGAGGAAGTCGTAGAGGCCTCGCAAGCGGGCGTCGAGTTCCTTCACCTGCTCGTGTCTGCCGGCGCGCGCGAGGTCGCACAGCGTGCGAAGCCCCGCAGGAACGACGTTGGAGGCGACCGAGATGACGCCGTCGGCGCCCGCCAGCAGGGCACGCGCGGCGGTGGGATCGTCGCCGCTCAGCACGGCGAAGCCTTCGCCGCGCAACGGCAACAATGCCTCCATGCGCGACGCTTCGCTGCGCGCTTCCTTGATGCCGATGATGCGGTCGTGGCCGGCGAGTTCGGCGGCCGTTTCCGGCAGCAGGTCGCAACCGGTGCGGCCGGGCACGTTGTACAGCACGATCGGCAGCGCACCGTCGTCGGCCAGTGCGCGGTAGTGCGCGAGCAATCCGGTCTGCGTGGGCCGCACGTAGGGTGGCGTGACGACCAGGGCCGCATCCGCGCCGAGCGCGGCGGCACGGCGGCTTAGTTCGATCGTCTTGGCGGTGTTGGATAGGCCAGTGCCGGCCAGCACCGGAATGCGCCCGGCGACCAGTTCGACCGCCGTGCGCAGCAAGGCGTCGTATTCGCCCCCGTAGAGCGCCGCGGCCTCGCCGGTCGAGCCGGCCACGACGACGCCCTGCGTGCCGCCCTCGACCTGGGACTGCAGGAGGCGTTGCCAGGCATCGAGATCGAGTTCGCCAGCTGCCGTGAAAGGCGTCGCCAGCGCAGTGATACTGCCGGAAAGTCGCAAGCGTGGGCCTTCGTGCGGAGGATGGGGGCGCGATGGCGCCATGGGCGCCCGGTTTTCACCGGATCGGCTTTCACCGAAGCGCAGCCGCGATGTTACTTGCGGCTTCAAAGCAGGGGCAAGTATGCTGGCTGCGGCGCCCGGTCGCGACCGGGCTGCCGTTCAGACCTGCCGCAAGGCATTCTGCTCCTCGCTGTAAATACCTTCTCGCCGCGGACGCCGCCTTGACCGATACAGACACCGATGCCGCGCCCGCTTCCCGGCCTGCGCCGAACGAGAACTACCTGCTGATCAACGCCTATACGACGCATCCGGAATCGCCCCTGTTGGGCGTCACCCGACGCATCGCCGACAGCGGCTGCAACCTGGTCGACACGCGCCTGAGCACGGTGGGCCGCGACGTGTCGGTGACCGCGCTGGCGACCGGCTCGTGGGACGCGGTGGCGAAACTCGAGGCCATGCTGACGCGCCTGGAGCGCGAGGAAGGCCTGAAGCTGGTGTGGTATCGCACCGGACCCAAGCCGATCCAGTCCAACCTGCTGCCGTACGTGGTGGAAGTAGTCGCCGCCGACAAGCCGGGCATCCTGTTCCAACTCGCCGATTTCTTCGACCGCCAGGGCATCACCATCGAGAGCCTGCACTGCTCGCGCTACCGCGCGATGCAGACCGGCGCCGACATGTTCTCCGCGCAGGTGACCATCGGCGTGCCGGCGAACATGCACATCGCTGCGCTGCGCGACGACTTCCTCGAGTTCTGCGACCACCTCAACCTCGACGCGATCATGGATCCGATGAAGTTCTGATGCTGGAAGCCGGCAAGCTCGTTCCGAAGAAACTCCCGCTGACGTTGTCGAGCGGCCAGGCCGCGACCCTCGCCGACTACGCCGGGCAATGGCTGGTGCTGTATTTCTATCCGAAGGATTCGACACCTGGCTGCACGACCGAAGGCGTCGACTTCAATGCGCTGCTGCCGAAGTTCAAGAAGCTCGGCGCCAGCGTGCTCGGCGTGTCGCGCGATTCGCTCAAGTCGCACCAGAACTTCTGCGCCAAACAAGGTTTCCGCTTCGACCTGGTCAGCGATGCCGATGAAGCGCTGTGCCAGGCTTTCGGCGTGATCAAGGAAAAGCAGCTGTACGGCCGCAAGTACATCGGCATCGAGCGCAGCACGTTCCTGATCGACCCCAAAGGCCGCATCGCCCAGGCCTGGCGCGGCGTCCGGGTGCCGGGCCACGCGCAGGCCTTGCTCGATGCCCTCAAGGCGGCTCAGGCGTAGCGTGCGCTGCGCGCACGACACCGTCATCTCTCACGCGTGCATCGCGCACGTCATGTCACTTTCCGCCTGTAGCGTGCGCCGCGCGCACGACACAGCGCACGTTACCGTCCACTTCGAAGCATCACCCTCCGGAAACCCAAGATGACCAAAGGCAAGCGCATCTACGTGCTCGATACCAACGTGCTGATGCACGACCCGACCGCGCTGTTCAAGTTCGAGGAGCACGACGTGTTCCTGCCGATGCAGGTCATCGAGGAACTCGACAACGGCAAGAAGGGCACGTCCGAAGCCAGCCGCAACGCGCGCCAGGTCAGCCGTTTCCTCAACGAGCTGATCGAGGCGCAGGGCACGCAGAAGATCGCCACCGGCATCACCCTGTCGCGTCCGCAGGGCCTGCAGCTGCGCGGCGAGCAGAGCATCGGCAAGCTGCGTTTCCAGACCGCATCGTTCGACGCCGGCAAGCGCTTCGGCGCGGTGATCCCGGACAACCACATCCTCGGCGCGATCCTCGCGCTGAAGGAAGCCGACCCAGCCGCACCGGTCGTGTTCGTATCCAAGGACATCAACCTGCGGATCAAGGCGTCCATCGCCGGGATCGCTTCCGAAGATTACGAAAACGATCGTGCGCTCGACGATTTCAGTTTGCTGTACACAGGATCGAGTGCATTGCCGTAAGATTTCTGGCAACGCTACGGCATGGATCTGATGTCTTGGACGGAGAAAGGCCGGACCTTCTACGATGTGATACTCGAATAAAACGACGCGTGGCATCC
>JACMKK010000389.1 GCA_014380115.1 Luteimonas sp.
ATGCGGTCTGGACCGGCATCGGCACGGTTGGCACGGTCGTCCTCGGCATCGTGCTGATGGGTGATTCGGCCGCGCCGTTGCGGCTGGCGTGCGTCGGGCTGATCGTGCTGGGCATCGTCGGGCTGAAGCTCACGGCTTGACGTTTTGTGGCCTGACCGCGCGCACCTGCGAGCTCAGCGCCGCATCGAACGGCCGGACCTGCGCAACCGGCATGCAAGCACGTCGACGCGCTCGAACATCGTCAGCATGGTCACGGCGGGGTCTTCAGATGGCGCACCAAGAACTTTTCGACGCGCGTCCAGAAATCGATGTCGTTCGCTTGCAGCGACCAACCGTGGCCTTCGCTCGGGTAATCGATCCACTCCACTTGCTTGTTGTGCGGGCGCAGCGCGTCGCGCATCTTGATGCCGTGCTCGATCGGAACGCGTCGGTCGAGCCCTCCGTAGGCCATCAGCAAAGGTTGCCTGAGTTCGCTTGCCAACTTGATTGGCGACGTGGCGGCGAGTTGTTCGGCATCCTTGACGCGGTCACCGATCAACGCCGGCATGCCGTAGCCCTTCCAGTTGTCCGAGGCGTCGCTCCAGGTGATCGAATACATCAGATCAATGTCGGTGACGCCAACCCATTCGAACCCGCAGCGGTACAGCTCGGGGTAGCGGATCAGGCCCATTAGCGTCGCATATCCGCCGTAGCTGGCACCGGCGATGCACACACGCTTCGCATCGGCGTAGCCTTGCCTGATTGCCCACTTCGTTGCGTCCGCCACGTCGTCCTGCATTGCTCGACCCCATTGCTTGAAGCCGGCGCGATAGAGCTTGTCACCAAATCCGGTGCTGCCGCGGAACTCGGGTTCGATCACGACGTAGCCGCGCGACGCCAGGAACTGCGACTCGGCGTTCCACGACCACTCGCCGCCCCGCATCCACGGCCCGCCGTGCACCAGCACCACCATCGGCGCTGTTCCTTGCTGACCCCTTGGTCGTGTCACATGCACCGGGATGCTCAGGCCGTCGCGCGCCTGGATGCGCACCATGTCGCGTTGCGCCATCGACGCCGGCTTCAGCCAAGGGCGGGAACCGGCCAGCGCCTGCAGGGCGCCGGCCTTGGTATCGAAAAGCCGGAAGATCATGGGCTGCCGGTCGGAGGTGGACTTCACCAACACGCGCGCCGGGTCGTTGCAAGGCCCGCAATCGAGCAGGTTGTTGGTGTCCGGCAGCAGTGCATCGATCTGCTTCTGGATCTGCGCCATGCGCGGATCGAACCAGTGCGTGCCGCGTGCATCGCTGAGATAGCTTGCTCCTCGTACGTTGCCGGCCGCGTCCAAGACCAGCGCGCCCTGGTCGAAGTCGTAGCCATCGAGAGAGACCAGTGGCGTCACGGTCCTCTTTTCATCGCGCAGATCGACCCGCAGCAGCGACGTGGTGTCGCGCTTGTCTTCGGCACGCCCCACCATGTAAAGCCGGTCGCTGGGATCGACCCACACCGGACTTGGATAGTTGCCTGCAAAGGCGTCAATCTCCTTTACGAGCGTCCAGGGTTTGTCGGCTTGCGGCTTCCAATACACGGCCGACTTGTCCGCCCAATAGGTCACCGCGGCGCGCGGCTGGCCTTTCGAGTCGACGGCGTAGCCAAAAACATGGTCAGGATCGCCTTGCGACAGATTGGCGGCCAGGCCGTTGCGGGTGTCCAGCCGCATCAAGATCACGCCTTGTGGTTCTCCGGCCGCATCGTAGGCGTAGCGCTGGATCAGCACGTCGGCCGAGCCGTCGCGCAGCACGCGCCGCAATGCGTGGTTCGGCGTCAACGACCGGTCGACGATGTTGGTGGCGTCCGACAAGGTCTTCCATTCACGCTGTATCAACATGCGCGATGTTCCCCCGCCATCGCGGTCGATCGCGAACAGGCCGCTGCCAATCCGGTCACCGTATGCCAGCGCCCGGTCGGTGACCGAGAAGACGAGCCGGTCGTCGTTGACCCACAGCACCCGGGCGACATCGGTGTCGCTGAAGCTCGCAATGTTTTTCGACTTCGACATATCGTCAAGGTCGAGGATCACGAGTCCGACTCGCCCCCCCTTCCCGAGGCCTAGCGCCGCGATAGCCCGGCCGTTCGGCGACATCACCATGTCGACGTAGTCCGCGCGGCGAAAGAAGTCTGCCACCGGCGCGAGGTCGGCCGCTTGCACGGAGCCGGCGGCCAGCGTCGACACCATGAAGGTCGCGCGCAAGAGATTGCGTGCGAAGACGCAGATCGA
>JACMKK010000052.1 GCA_014380115.1 Luteimonas sp.
CCGACCGGCTCACGCAGATCCTCACCGACGTGGCCGAGATCATCGGCGCCAACATCCTCAACATCGCGCGGCAGGACTACGACCCGCAGGGCGCGTCGGTCACCATCCTGATTTCCGAAGAGCCGGTGATCGACAAGAAGCTCGCCGGCCGCGAGGTGATCTCCGACGCCGTCGTCGCGCACATGGACAAGTCGCACATCACCGTCCACACCTACCCGGAAACGCATCCGCAGGCCGGTATCGCTACGTTCCGCGCCGATATCGATGTCGCCACCTGCGGCGTGATCTCGCCGTTGAAGGCGTTGAACTACCTGATCGAGAGCTTCGAGTCCGACATCGTGGTGACCGATTACCGCGTGCGCGGCTTCACCCGCGACATCAAGGGCAAGAAGCACTACATCGACCACAAGATCAACTCGATCCAGGACTTCCTCGCCAAGAACGTCAAGGCGCGGTACGAGATGCTCGACGTCAACGTCTATCAGGAAAACATCTTCCATACGAAGATGCACCTGAAGGAGTTCGACCTCGACAATTACCTGTTCGAGGAAAAGGCCCGCAACCTGTCGTTCAAGGACCGGATGCGCATCGAGGCGCTGCTCAAGCGCGAGATCGAGGAACTCTTCCACGGCCGCAACCTGGTGGAGTAAGGACGCGGGTCGCGACCGGCGTCTTCCCCTCGCCCCGCTTGCGGGCAGAGGGTGGCGCGCAGCGCCGGGTGAGGGGTGAGTGTCGCGAACGTAGGTCGTAGCGCAGTGGCCACAGATCGCTACTCCGCCGCCCCTCATCCGCCTTCGGCACTTCCTCCCCGCTTGGTGGAGAGACAGGGAAACGCTTCCGGCTCACACCCGGTAAGCCACCGCCTTCATCAACTTGGACGCCGCCGCCATCAGTGCCGGCACCGGCTGCGGCAGCGCGCGCGCGCCCTGCGCCTCGGCATGCTCGGCGTGACGCGCCTCGTCGGCCTTCATCGTCTCCAGGATGCGTCGGCTGCGGGCATCGGCTGCGGGCAAGGTCTGCAGGTGCTCGGCGAGGTGCGCCTCGACCTGGCGCTCGGTCTCGACCACGAAGCCCAGGTTCCAGCCGTCGCCGCGTAGGCCGGCGAGGGCGCCGATCACATAGCTGCCGGCGTACCACAGCGGGTTGAGCAGGCTGGGCCGGCTGTCGAGCTCGCTCAGGCGCTCGGCGCACCAGGCGAGGTGGTCGGTTTCCTCCTGCGCCGCAGCCAGCAGCTGCTCGCGGGTGCCGGCGTCGCGCGCAACCGCCGCCTGGCCGACATACAGGGCCTGGGCGCAGACCTCGCCGACGTGGTTGATCCGCATCAGGCCGGCGGCGTGGCGGCGATCGGGCTCGTCCAGGACCAGGTCGCCGGTGCCCTCGGCGGGATTGGGGCGCTGGGCTACGGGGGCGCCGACCACGGTTTCCAGGGCGTTCTGGGTGCCCGAGAGCAAGCGATCGAGCGGCGACAGGATGCGGTTGGCCATCCGGCTATTCTGAGAGAAAAACCATCGACGCGGCGCGGGCACTCGCTCGGGGCGCCTGGGCGACTTGCGGCGCAAGCGTGCGACCGGTATCATTCCGCCTCTTTCGTCCCGCAATTCACAACGCGCGGCAAAATTCCCCGGAGCCTTTCCGCCGGAATCAGCCCGACTACTAGACCGGAACCCAGAGTTCGTCATGAAAACATTTTCCGCCAAGTCCGAGACCGTCCAGCGCGACTGGTACCTCGTCGACGCCTCAGGCAAGACCCTCGGTCGCCTGTGCACCGAACTCGCACGCCGCCTGCGCGGCAAGCACAAGCCGGTCTACACGCCGCACGTGGATACCGGCGATTATCTCGTCGTGATCAACGCCGAGAAGATCCACGTCACCGGCAACAAGCTGGCCGACAAGAAGTACCACCGCTTTACCGGCTACGTCGGCAACCTGAAGACCGAAACGCTCGGCCAGGCGCTCGAGCGCCATCCGGAGCGCGTGATCGAGATCGCGGTCAAGGGCATGCTGCCGAAGAACACCCTCGGCCGCGCCATGTACCGCAAGCTCAAGGTCTACAAGGGCCCCGAGCATCCGCATACCGCCCAGCAGCCGCAGCTGCTGGACATCTAAGGCACCCGAGACCGACATGGCGATCACACAGAATTACGGCACCGGCCGTCGCAAGTCCTCCACCGCACGCGTGTTTCTACGCAAGGGCGAAGGCAAGATCACGATCAACGAGCGTCCGCTCGACGAGTTCTTCGGCCGCGAGACCGCGCGCATGATCGTGCGCCAGCCGCTCGAACTGACCAAGAACACCGAGTCGTTCAACATCAACGCCACGGTCGCCGGCGGCGGCACCACCGGCCAGGCCGGTGCCATCCGCCTCGGCATCGCCCGCGCGCTGGTCGAGTACGACGAAACGTTGAAGTCCGAGCTGCGCAAGGCCGGGTTCATGACCCGCGACGCGCGCGAAGTCGAGCGCAAGAAGGTCGGCCTGCACAAGGCGCGCCGCGCCACGCAGTTCTCCAAGCGCTAAGTTTCGAGTTCATCGGGCGTGGCGTTACAATCGCCAGGTCCATATAGCCCCGTCGCCAAGCGGTAAGGCACCTGACTCTGACTCAGGCATTCGGTGGTTCGAATCCATCCGGGGCTGCCAATTCAAAGTCGCGATGTGCGGCCGATCAGCACCAAGCCACACCGGAAGCCCGCCTCGCGCGGGCTTTCGCGTTCCAGACATCGCATCCCGCCTCCGGCAAGATCCGAGCTTTCCATGGTCGCCACCTTTTCCGCACCGTACATGCCCGCCAGCGAACTGCTGACCGGTTTGCGCGAACGCGGTTATGCGGTGCTCGCGGCGAGCGACGTCGGGGCCTTGTGCGGCGTGACTATCGCGCAGCTCGACGCGCTCAAGCCTAGCTGGAACGATTTGCAGCCCGATCGCTATTTGCGCGACGGCGGCAACTACCGCCGGCGCCGGCATTCCTGTTTCCTGGTCGATGCGGGCGACGTGGTCCAGGCACCGCACCGCGCGCATTGGCAGTCGCGGGACTACAACGCACTGCACGGCGGCATGCAACGCTGGTTCGAACCGATCACGCCGGACGTGGTGTCGCAGCCAGCCTGGGGGCGCTTGCTGCAAGCGCTCGGCGATCAGTTTGCGCAATTGAAGCCCGCGCGGCCGTGGCACGTCGAAGCGCACCAATTCCGCATCGACACCAGCGACGGCATCGGTCGGCCCACGCCGGAAGGCGCGCATCGCGACGGCGTCGATTTCGTCGCGGTCCTGATCGTCGACCGGACCGGGATCAACGGCGGCGAAACGCGCGTATTCGACGCCGCCGGACCGAACGGCCAGCGCTTTACCCTCACCGAACCCTGGTCGCTGCTGGTGCTCGACGACACGCGCGTGATCCACGAGTCCACGCCGATCCAGCCGCTCGACGCCGGTGGCCATCGAGACACCCTCGTGCTGACCTATCGGGCCGGTGCGTTCCAGGGCGAGGATTGACGCTACTGCTTTGGCGTCACCACGAAATCCAGATCACCGGCGCAATAGTTACAATTGCAACAGCAAGCCCAATCCCGTTCGACGGAGTCCTGATGAAACTCGGTTCCCTGAAGGAAGGCGGCCGCGACGGCACGCTCGTCGTCGTCTCCCGCGACCTCGCCCAGGCCGTTCGCGCTACCGGCATCGCGCCGACGCTGCAACGCGCGCTCGAAGACTGGTCCAACCTCGCTCCGCGCCTGGCGGCCCTGTCCGATGCGCTCAACGACGGCAGTGCCGACGGCGTGTTCGACGTCAACCTCGCCCAATTCGCCGCGCCGTTGCCGCGCGCCTACGAGTTCGTCGACGGCAGCGCCTACCTGCCGCATGTCGAGCGCGTACGACGTGCGCGCGGTGCCGAAGTGCCGGAGAGTTTCTATTCCGATCCGCTGATGTATCAGGCCACCAGTGCCGGTTTCTACGGCCCCCGTGACCCGGTGAAGGTCGTCGATGAGGCCTACGGCATCGATCTGGAAGCCGAAATCGTGGTCGTCACCGACGACGTGCCGATGGCGGTGACACCGGAGCAGGCGGCCGAGCACATCCAGTTGATCGGACTGGTCAACGACGTCTCCCTGCGCAACCTGATCCCGGGCGAGCTGGCGAAGGGTTTCGGTTTCCTGCAGTCCAAGCCACGTTCGGCGTTGTCGCCGGTGTTCGTGACGCCCGACGAACTCGGCACTGCCTGGCGCGGCAACAAGCTGCATTTGCCGTTGCTCACCCACATCAACGGCGAATGGTTCGGTGCGCCCGAAGCGGGCGTCGACATGCAGTTCGATTTCGCGCAACTCGTCGCGCATGCGGCGAAGACGCGGCCGCTGTCGGCCGGCACGATCGTCGGTTCCGGCACGATCGCCAACAAGGACACCAGCAAGGGTGCCTCGTGTTTCGCCGAGAAGCGCACCGTCGAGACGCTCGAGCTGGGCAAGCCGGTGACGCCGTTCATGGCCTTTGACGACAGCGTGCGCATCGAGATGCTGGACGGCGATGGTCGCAGCATCTTCGGCGCGATCGAGCAACGGATCGAGCGCCAGGCCGCGCCCTGAGCGCCGGACGTGGAACCTGCCGCGACGAGCGGTCTTCCGTGCCGGCGGTGTCCGGGCTAAGGTGCTCGGCACCGCGCGGTCAGCCGCGGTCGAACCGCAGGGGAGCGGCGCAGTGACCGACCGGCTAAGCCTCTATTCGTATTGGCGTTCGAGCGCTGCCTATCGGGTGCGTATCGGCCTGAACATCAAGGCGCTGCCTTACGACATCGCGCCGGTGCACCTGTTGCGCGACGGTGGCGAGCAGCACGGCGCCGAGTTCGCCGCGGCCAACCCCCAGCAACTGGTTCCGGTGCTGCAGCACGGACACCGGCTGTTGCGGCAGTCGCTGGCGATCCTGGAATACCTCGACGAGGTGTGGCCAACGCCGCCGCTGTTGCCGGCGACTGCGCGTGATCGCCAGCGCGTGCGCGCATTGGCGCAACTGGTGGCCTGCGACATCCATCCGCTCAACAACCTGCGGGTGATGCAGTACTTCGAGCGTGACTGGGGCGTGCCGACGCCCGAGCGCGACGTCTGGACGCGGCACTGGATGGTGCAGGGCTTCGATGCGTTCGAGGCGTTGCTGCAGAACCATCCCTCGACCGGCCCGTTCTGCGACGGCCATGCGCCGACCATCGCCGATTGCTGCCTGATCCCGCAGGTCTACAACGCGCGTCGCTTCGGCGTCGACCTCACGCCTTATCCGACCATCGCGCGGATCGACGCGGCCTGCCTGGCGCTGCCCGCATTCGACGCCGCGCGACCGGAGCGCCAGCCGGATGCGCCGGCTACGTAGCAACGTAGGCTGGGTTCCAGCCCACATCGCGTTCTACCAAAAAGAGCGATGGGCTTGAGCCCACCCTACGCCGTTATCGCTGCTGCGAGTCTGCCGAATCGAACACATCGGCATAAGGGTCGTGCTCGCCGGTGCCGCCCTCGGAGAAGCGGAACTTGAGCGCGAGGCCGTCGCGCGAGTCGGCTGCGCGCAGCGCGGTCTCGCGCTCGATCCGGCCTTCCTTGTAGAGCCGGAACAGGCACTGATCGAACGATTCCATGCCGTCCTCGAGCGACTCCTCCATCGCCTGCTTGATCTCGTGCACCTGGCCGCGGCGCAGCAGGTCGCGGATCACGGGTGTATTGATCAGCACTTCCGTCGCCGGCATGCGACGTCCGTCGACGCCGACCACCAGGCGCTGCGAGACGACCGAGCGCAGGTTGAGCGCCAGGTTCATCAGCACGTTCTTGTGCGCGGCTTCGGGGAAGAAGTTGAGGATGCGTTCGATGGTCTGGTCGGCGTTATTGGAATGCAGTGTCGCCAGACAGATGTGGCCGGTCTCGGCGAAGGCGATCGCTGCCTCCATCGTGGTGGCGTCGAGGATTTCGCCGATCAGGATCACGTCCGGCGCCTCGCGCATCGCATTCTTCAGCGCGTTGTGGAACGCGTGCGTGTCGAGGCCGACCTCGCGCTGGTTGACGATCGACTTCTTGTGTCGGTGCAGGTATTCGATCGGGTCCTCGATGGTGAGGATGTGGCCCGATGTGCTGTTGTTGCGGAAGTCGATCATCGACGCCAGCGTGGTCGACTTGCCCGAGCCGGTGGAGCCGACGATCAGCACCAGGCCGCGCGGCGCCATGATGATTTCCTTGAGCACCTGCGGCAGCTGCAGCTCCTCGATGCTCGGGATCACGCTGCGGATCGAGCGGATCACCATGCCGACCTCGCCACGCTGCTTGAACACGTTGACGCGGAAGCGTCCCGAGTCCTGCAGGGACAGCGCCATGTTGAGTTCGAGGTCGCGTTCGAACAGCGGTACCTGACCCTCGTCCATCAGCGAGTACGCGATCTTCTTGACCATGCCGGCGGGCAGGCCGGTGTTGCCGAGCGGATACAGTTTGCCTTCGACCTTGATGTACACCGGCGCGCCGGTGGTCAGGAACATGTCGGAGGCATTCTTTTCCGTCATCAGCTTCAGGAAATAGCCGATGTCCATACATGAACCCCCACTGCGCGGGATCGTTGCGATTCCCGCGGATGCTGATGACAATGGCCGCGCGTCGCCCCCAACGGACACGGCCCCCATGCGCACAAGCTTCGCACAAATCACTTCAACGCTGCAGGGCCTTGGCGCCGGCCTCGTGCTCGGTTTGGCGGGTTGTGCGTCGCTGCCTGCGCCTACGGCCGAATTGTCGGCGGCGCAGCAGGCGATCGCGCGCGCCGACAGTGCCGACGCCGACCAGTATGCGTCTGCGGAAATCGCCCAGGCACGCAGTTCTCTGGCACGGGCGCAGGCCGCCATGGCCAAGGGCAGCGACGCCGATGCGCGCAGCCTTGCCGTGATCGCCGCCGCCGATGCCGACCTGGCCTATGCGCGCAGCCGCGAAGCCGAGGCCAATACCGAACTGGCGCAACGACGCCGCGAGATCGCCGAGTTGCGGCAGCGGTTGCGGATGGAGGGCGGCCAATGAGCAGGTTGCGGACGCCGATGTTGTGTTTTGTGATGCTCTTCGCATTCGCACCCCTGCGCGCGGCGGAAGGCGATGCCGATGCCGCGCGCCTGTCGCAGCGCCTGCAGGCGATTGAGGCGGATAGCCGCACCAACACCTTCGCGGCCTACGAGCGCCTGCAGGCGCGCCAGGCGATCGACGCCTTGGCAGCAGCGCGCAGCCGGCAGCGCGACGCGGCGTTGCAGATCGCCGAGCGCCGCGTCGAGATCGCGGAAATCGCCGCAGGCACCGAAGCGACGCGGCGCGAGATCGACCGTCTCGATCGCGAGCGCAGCGAGCTGCTGGTCGAGTCCAGTCGTCAGGAAGCCGAACGGGCGCGCCAGGAGGCCGAGCGTCTGCGCGTGCAGGCACAGATCCAGGCCGAGGAGGCCCAGCGCCTACGCCTGGCGGCCGAGGAGGAGTCGTTGGCGCGCCAGGACGCCGAACTCGTGCTCGACGACGTGGCCGGGGATCAGGCCAACAAGCTCCGCGCCGCCCGCCAGCGTGAAGCCGAGCTGGCCCGGCGCGAGGCGGAACTCATGTCGGGCGAAGGTCAGGCAACGCCGCCCAAGCCCAAGCCGAAGCAGAAACCTTGAGTGCACTGCTCAAGCCTATGGCGAGCGGGGCTTTCCTTCAAAAATCAATGGTTTGGCGGATCGTCGCAACCCGCCGACCAGACGTGCGCCGACCCCTTGGGCCCCGTGGCGTTCAGCTTTCGACTGGCCCCACGGTGAGGCTTGCTCCCCGGAAATCGGAGGAGTAGGGTCAGTTATCCGAACGGCCGCACTTTCGCCTTTGCCGTTCGGTAGCAGAGCCCAGCCGATGATCGACAACGCCACTGCGAGGGAGCATGCCGCCGGAAGCGACCGTGCGGATGCCCTTGCAACAGGCATCCGCAGCATGGCGGCCCTGCTTCTTTCCCCGGTAACTTCCCCCCGTAACGCCCCGTGCCGCTCCTGGCCGGGGCGTTTGCATTTGAGCTGAAGGAGGATCCATGTTCGAAGGGCAACCCCAAGCGGAACTCGATGCCATGTTCCAGGCCAACCCCGAGTTCCGACAGCTGTACCAGCGCCACAAGGATCTCGACAAGAAGGTGCTCGACGCCGAACTCGGCGTGCTTCCGGTCGACGATGTCACACTCGCGCAAATGAAACGCGAGAAGCTGGCGGCCAAGGATCGCCTCACCCGGATCTACGACACGCTCCATCACTGACCCCGATGATCCATGCCGTCGCCGACGGCATGACTTCGTAGTCGCGGGCGGCGCCGGCCATCCTCGTCGGCCGTCGCCGCCCGCGTGCTGTTCGCCCCTTCTCTCCCTTGCCCAAGGCGGCCGCAGGCCGGTCGAGCGATGAGTGGTGTCCGCATGAGGTTCCAGCGGATAATTCGACCGCGGCCGCGCAACGCGGCGTCATCGTCGATTTCCGCATGCCGATCCATTCCTCCGTCCTCGAACTGATCGCCGACACGCCGATCGTCAAGGCCCAGCGCCTGGCCACGGGCGTATGCGAGCTCTACTTCAAGCTCGAGAACCAGAACCCCGGCGGATCCATCAAGGATCGCATCGGCATGAGCATGATCGACGCGGCCGAGAAGCGCGGCGACATCGCGCCGGGGGTGACGCTGGTCGAAGGCACGGCCGGCAACACCGGCATCGGCCTGGCGCTGGTGGCCCGGCAGAAGGGCTACAAGCTGATCCTCGTGGTTCCCGACAAGATGAGCCGCGAGAAGATCTTCAACCTCAAGGCGATGGGCGCGGAGGTGGTGCTGACCCGTTCGGACGTGGCCAAGGGGCATCCCGACTATTACCAGGACCTCGCCGCGCGCATCGCCACGGAAACTCCGGGTGCCTATTTCATCAACCAGTTCGGCAATCCCGACAACCCCGCCGCGCACGAGTTCGGCACCGGCCCGGAAATCCTGCGGCAGATGGCCGAAGTGGGCGGGCTGGACGCCATCGTTTTCGGCTGTGGCAGCTCCGGCACGATGACCGGGCTGTCGCGCTGTTTCGCCGAGCATGCGCCGAATGTGGAACTGATCCTTGCCGATCCCGTCGGCTCGATCCTGGCCGAATACATCAACGAGGGCACGCTGAGCGAGAAGTCCGCAAGCTGGATGGTGGAAGGCATCGGCGAGGATTTCCTGCCCGCGATCTCGGATTTCACGCGCGTCAAGCAGGCCTACGCCGTGACCGACAAGGAGAGCTTCCTGGCCGCGCGCGAGTTGCTCGAGCAGGAAGGCATCCTTGGCGGATCGTCGACAGGCACGCTGCTGCATGCGGCCCTGCAGTATTGCCGCGCGCAGGCGGTGCCGAAGAAGGTGCTGATGTTCGTCTGCGACACAGGCAACAAATACCTGTCGAAGATGTACAACGACTACTGGATGCTCGACAACGGGTTCCTTGAGCGCCAGCCGCACGGCGACCTGCGCGACCTGATCGTGCGCCAGTACTCGCAACGCGACACCGTGGTGGTCGGGCCGAACGACCTGCTGGTCACCGCCTACCAGCGCATGAAGCTATACGAGATATCGCAACTGCCGGTGATGGAGGACGAGAAGATCATCGGCATCCTCGACGAAAGCGACGTACTGCTGCACGTCTACGGCGACGAGGCGCGGTTCCGCGACCCGGTGTCGACGGCGATGGTCAGCAAGCTCGACATCCTCGACGTGAAATCGCCGGTCGAGTCGTTGCTGCCCGTGTTCGATCGCGGACACGTCGCGATCGTGGTCGACGGCGACCAGTTCCTGGGCCTGATCACGCGGATCGACTTGCTGAACTACCTGCGCCGCCGCGTTCAGTAAGGCGCGGCCGATTTGGGACGGATGGTAGAATCCGCGGCCGAATGACGGGATCGACGGGCATGAAGAACGAAGGCGGGAAGGGCCACACCGGGGCCGATCATTGGGCGCTGGGCACCAAGGCCATCCACGCCGGGCAGTCTCCGGATCCCAGCACAGGCGCGGTAATGCCGCCGATCTACGCGACCTCGACCTATGCCCAGTCCAGTCCGGGCGTGCACCAGGGTTTCGAATATTCGCGTACCCACAATCCGACCCGTTTCGCCTACGAGCGCTGCGTCGCCGGCCTCGAAGGCGGCAGCCGCGGGTTCGCGTTCGCGTCCGGCCTCGCGGCTACGGCGACCTTGCTCGACCTGTTCGAAAGCGGCAGCCACGTCATCGCGATGGACGATCTGTACGGCGGCAGCTATCGCCTGTTCGAGCGCGTGCGCCGGCGCAGCGCCGGCCTGGATTTCAGCTACGTCGATCTGACCGACGCCGGCGCGCTCGAGGCTGCGATCCGGCCCAACAGCAAGCTGCTCTGGGTCGAGACCCCGACCAACCCGATGCTGAAGATCGTCGACCTGCAGGCGGTCGCGGCGATCGCCCATCGCCATGGCCTGCTAGTCGCGGTCGACAACACCTTCGCCTCGCCGATCCTGCAGCGTCCGCTCGAACAGGGCGCGGATCTCGTGATGCATTCGGCGACCAAGTTCCTCAACGGCCATTCCGACATGGTCGGCGGCATGCTGGTGGTCGGCGATAACAGCGAGCTGGCCGAACAGATCGCGTTCCTGCAGAACTCGGTCGGCGCGGTGCAAGGACCCTTCGACAGTTTCCTCGCGCTGCGTGGCCTCAAGACCCTGCACCTGCGCATGAAGGCCCACTGCGACAACGCCGCTGCACTGGCCGAATTCCTGCAGGGGCATCCGGCGATCGAGCAGGTGATCTATCCCGGGCTCGCCTCACATCCGCAGCATGCGCTCGCGCGGCGACAGATGGACGGCTTCGGCGGCATCGTCTCGATCGCGATCAAGGGCGGTCCCGAAGCCGCGAAGCGCTTCTGCGAACGCACCGAGCTGTTCACGCTGGCCGAATCGCTGGGCGGCGTCGAAAGCCTCGTCAATCACCCCGCGATCATGACCCACGCCTCGGTTCCTCCGGAAAGGCGCGCCGTGCTGGGGATCGCCGACAACTTGGTCCGCTTGAGCGTGGGAATCGAAGCGCTCGATGACCTGCGCGCGGATCTCGATCGCGCACTGGGCGCATGACGGCGGACCGCCGCGTCGGCAGGCACGTGTCGATGGTGAACGAAATGCGATCCAATGCCATAGACGCTCGAGCACGTGACGCTTGCATAAGCGGAAAAGTGCGATGACGCCAGCCGCCCCACCAGGCCGCATCGCGCTGTCGCTGCACCCTCTTCACCATCTGGAGCAGGAGCACGCGGTCGATGGCCGCGACCGCTGGAGTGCCGTCGGCGTCGATCCGCAGTTTCGCGTGTTACATCACGACGGCGAGCGATTCGATGCCGGCTGGTATCTGCTGGAGCTGGAACTGCACGTCGAAGAGGGCTACCTCGACAACCCGTGCTTCTATCCCGACTATGGCCAAGGATCAGGCGACCAGGCAAGGGTGCCGATTCCCAAGCCAGAGACGCCGTACGCCACATTGAGAACGGTGGTGCGCTTCGACCACGACGTCCGCCGCCTGCGCTTCGATCCCTCCACCGCGCCATGCGTCTTTCAGATCGGCACGATGCGTTTGACGCGGATCGGCAAGCTCGCGGCCGCAGGCCTTATGCTGCGCCGCCTGGCCTCGCGCATCGCGGCGCAGCCGTCGCTGTTGCGCGTGGTGTCGTCGGACCTGGTCGCTGCCATCCGTGCCGGCGGCGTGCGCGGATTCGGCGACTGGCTGTATCGCTTCCATGAAGCGCATCATGTCGGCATATCGCTCGACTACCAGGCATGGATCCAGCGTTTTGATACGTTGAACGAAGGCGACCTGCGTCAGATGCGCGACCGCGCGCGCTCGTTCGCGCACAAGCCCGTGATCTCGGTGCTGGTGCCGGTCTACAACACGCCCGAGGAATGGCTGCGCCGTTGCATCGACAGCGTGCTGGCCCAGGTCTACGGGCATTGGCAACTCTGCATCGCCGACGACGCTTCGACGGCGCCGCACGTGGCGCGGGTGCTCGCGGAATACGCCGCGCGCGATCCGCGCATCACCGTGGTGTCGCGCCCGGTCAACGGCCATATCTCGGAAGCGTCCAACAGTGCCCTGCAGGCCGCGACCGGCGCCTACATCGCGTTGCTCGACCATGACGATGAGCTGGCGCCGCACGCGCTCTACCTCATGGCGAAGGCGATCAACGAGCAACCCGCGTTGAAGCTGATCTATTCGGACGAAGACAAGCTCGACGACCAGGGCGTGCGTTTCGATCCGTATTTCAAGCCGGACTGGAACCCGGAGTTGTTCCTCAGCCACAACATGGTCTGTCACCTGACGGTGTACGAGGCCGGGCTCATCCGCAGCCTCGGCGGCTTCCGGCGCGGCTTCGAAGGCAGCCAGGACTACGATTTGGCGCTGCGCTGCGTGGCGCGGCTGGACGCGGGTGAAATCGGACACGTTCCGCACGTTCTCTACCACTGGCGCGCCATCGCCGGTTCTACCGCCCTGTCCGGCGGCGAAAAGTCGTACGCCCAGGAGGCCGGCAAGCGCGCGCTCGAAGAGCATATGCGGGCCACCGGCCATCCCGACGCGCAGGTCACGCCCGTGACCGGCGGCTATCGCGTGAAGCGTTCGCTGGGCAGCGCCGAGCCCAAGGTCAGCCTGATCATCCCGACCCGCGACCGCGTCGACCTGCTCGAACGCTGCGTGGAAAGCATCCTCGACGTGACGAGTTACCGCAATCTCGAACTTCTCATCGTCGACAACCAGTCCAGCGAGCCGGAAACCCTCGCCTATTTCGACAAGATCGCCGCACGCGGCAACATTCGCGTGTTGCCTTACGACGCGCACTTCAACTACTCGCGGATCAACAATTACGCCGCGCGCCAGGCCACGGGCGAGGTGTTGGGCCTGATCAACAACGACATCGAGGTGATCCACGCCGACTGGCTTGAAGAAATGGTGACCCATGCCATGCTTCCGCAGAACGGTGCGGTCGGCGCGATGCTGTACTACCCGGACGATCACATCCAGCATGCCGGCGTGATCATCGGCCTGGGCGGCGTCGCCGGACACGCCTACGTTTCGATGCCGCGCGGATTTCCTGGCCAGCACCACCGCGCGCAACTCACGCAGAACCTGACTGCCGTCACTGCGGCCTGCCTGTTGGTGCGACGCAGCGTGTTCGAGGAGGTCGGCGGGCTGGACGAGTCGCTCGAGGTCGCCTTCAACGACATCGATTTCTGCCTGCGCCTCGCCCAGCGTGGCTACCGCAATGTCTGGACGCCTTGGGCAGAGCTCTACCACTACGAATCGGCGACGCGCGGCTACGAGGACAGCCCGCAGAAGAAGGAACGCTTCGATGGCGAAGTCGCCAAGATGCAGGCGCGCTGGGGCAGGTCATTGCTGTGGGATCCCGCCTACAACCCGAACCTGGGCGTAAACGGCCACAATTTCCCGTTGGCGATCCCGCCGCGGCTGCCGATGAGGGAATCGCTGCGCAGTGGCCGCGCAGTACTCGTCCATCCGGGCCCCGTGATTCCGCATACGACGGTGCCTGAGGCAAGGACCGACGGAGCCGGACTTCGATGACTACTTCGCGGCCTGCCATGACTGACGGTTCTGCACGCGCCCCCCGCAATCGCGCCATGGCCCTGCTGACCGGCCCGTTCGACGTCTTCGGCCGACACCGCAATCTCGTGCGCGAGTTGACCCGCCGCGACGTCCTCGGTCGCTATCGCGGCGCCAGCTTCGGCATGCTCTGGTCGCTGATCGGACCGTTGATGATCCTGGCGATCTACAGCATCGCCTTCGGCCAGATCTTCAAGAGCCGCTGGCAGCAGGTTTCGGGGGACAACGCCGAATTCGGGATCGTGCTGTTCCTGGGCATCATCGTGCACGGCTTCTTTGCCGAATGTTTCTCCAGGGCGCCGCGGTTGATGATCGACAACGCCAACTATGTCAAACGCGTCATCTTTCCGCTGCATGTCCTGCCCTGGTCGGTCGTGTTTTCCGCCCTGTTCCACATGGCAATGAACCTGATCGTGTTCGTCGTCCTCAGCGCGCTGGTCTATGGCAGGTTTTCACCGCTGATCTTCCTCGTGCCGGTCGTCGTCGCGCCACTGGTGTTGCTGACCGTATCCATCACGTGGGTGGTCGCGTCGCTTGGCGTGTATGTGCGCGATATCCAGCAGGCCACACCGGTGATCGTCACGGCAATGTTCTTCCTGTCGTCGGCTATCGTTCCCGTCGATACGCTGCCGCCGAAGTACCAGGCCATCTTCCACCTCAATCCATTGACGTTCTTCATCGACCAGGTGCGCAACGTCGCGCTTTGGGGCAGGGCGCCCGACTGGTGGGGGCTGGCGCAGTACACGCTCGCGGGCCTCATCGCGCTCTATCTCTCCTATGCCTGGTTCCGTGCAACCAGCAAGGGATTCGCCGATGTCCTCTGAGGTCGTCATCAGCCTGGACGGTGTCGGCAAGTCGTATCCATCCTTCGACAAGCCCTACCAGCGGCTTCTGCACACGCTGCTGCCCGGCAGGCAGGCGAAAGACGAGTTCCAGGCGCTGCGCAACGTGAGCCTGCAGGTGCGCCGCGGCGAAGCCATCGGCATCATCGGCAAGAACGGCTCGGGCAAGTCCACCATGCTGCAGATCATCGCCGGCATCGTGCAGCCTTCCAGCGGCGTCGTCCGGACCCATGCGCGCATTTCAGCCCTGCTCGAGCTCGGCGCGGGTTTCAACCCGGAGTTCACCGGCCGCGAGAACATCGGGCTCAACGCCAGCCTGCTCGGCCTGAGCGCTGCCCAGATTGCCGAACGGATGGACCAGATCATCGCGTTCGCCGAGATCGGTGATCACATCGAACAGCAGGTCAAGACTTATTCCAGCGGCATGTTCGTGCGCCTGGCGTTCGCCGTGGCCGTGCATACCGATCCGGACGTGCTGATCGTCGACGAGGCCCTGTCGGTCGGTGACATCTATTTCCAGCGTAAATGCCACAAGCGTATCGAGCAGATGCGGCAGCAGGGCTGCACCCTGTTGTTCGTGACGCACGCCATCGATTCGATGCTGCGCCTGTGCGATCGCGGCGTGCTGCTCGAACGCGGCGAGCTGGTGTTCGACGGCGAAGCGAAGCTGGCGGTCAAGGAGTACCTGCGGCGTTTGTTCGGCGACAATTCTCCGGACACCGGCGACGACGGGGCGAACGACGCCGCAGCATTCGCCCAGGAAAATACCGACGACGACGAACTCACCGCCTTCCTCAACGGCGGACATGTGGATCGCTTCGCCTCGCGCCCGGGCTACAACCGCGACGAGACGCGGGTCGGCGAAGGCAGTGCGGTGACCTGCGACTACCTGATTTCCAGCAGCCATGGTTATGGCCCGCTGGTGGCGGCACGCGCGCCATTCAAGCTGTACGTCCGCTACAGCCTGCCGAATGCGCTCGACCGCCTGATTTTCGGCGTGCGCGTATGTACGGTGACCGGCGCGGTGGTGTACAGCTCCAACACCTTCGTATCCAGCGGCCAGCTGTATGCCTGCGAGCCGGGCACGGTCGCGATCGCCGAATTCGACCTGCGTTGCTCCTTGTTGCGTGGCCACTACTTCGTCACCGTCGGCGTGTCGCGATTCGACCAGACCGGCAGCGAGATCGTCGCCATCGACCGGCGCGCCGATTCCATCGTGCTGAACGTGCTCGGCGACAACACGCATGCCGAGGGCCTGGCGGATCTCGAGGCCAGCATTTCGATCGGTGACCGTGGAATCGGTCGCATCCGGGTGCTCGCGTGAAACACGCCTTGCGCGACACATTGCTCGTTTCGTGCGCCAACGGCGGTGGCGTATTCCTGCTCGATGGCGCAGGAATCGAGCGCATATCGACGGTGGAAACGACCGGGATCGCGATGACGCCGCACGGATTGCTCCTGGCGCGGCAGTCCGACGGTAGCAATCGGCTGCGGCGGCTCGACGGCGGAACCCTGCAGACAGTGCAGCTTGCGGACGATCCGCTGGACCTGCACGACGTGGCGTGGCACGACGGGCACGCCTACGTCGTCAGTACGGAATTGAATGCCGTGCTGAAGCTCGACGCGGATTTGCGCGAAGTGGAACGCTGGACACTTGCCGGAGAACACGACTCCGCGCACCTGAATTCCATCTGCGTCCACGACGGTCGCCTGCTCGGCTCGAGATTCGGCGCATTCGAGCAGCACCGCGGCTACAAGGGCGCGACTCGTGGCGCCGGCCATGTCATCGATGTCGTCTCGGGCGAGGTGCTGCTGACGGGCCTGTCGCAACCGCATTCGTTGAAGTCGCACGATGGCATGCTGTGGCTGTGCGACTCCGAGACGTACACGCTGCGCGCCTATCGGGATTTTGCGCAGGTCGCCGAGTATGCGTTGCCGGGTTACGCGCGCGGACTGGCGTTCGGTGCTGACGAGGTCTATATCGGGTTGAGTCGCAGCAGGAACGACGCTGAAAGCCCGCTGCAGTGCGCGCGCGTGGTCGCCCTCGACCGCGTCACCATGGCGACGCGTGCCAGCGTCGAGCTGCCGGTCGACGAGGTCTACGACATCTGTCTGTTCCAGGGCGACCGCGACGCGTTGCGCGCGGCCGCGCTGGTCGAGGCCAACGAGGAAGCGATTTGGGTCGAGCACAAGCGCGCCGCCATCGAAGCGGAACTCATCGAGCGCGACGCGCGGCTGAGTGCGCTCAACGCCAGGCTGGTCGACGTCCACGGGGCGTGCGCGGCCGCCGGACGCCATGCCGAAGCGCTGGCACGTGCCGCGTCGCAGCTGGAGACCCAAGCTCGCGATGCGCGCGACCAGGAGCGCGAGCAACGCACATGGGCCGACATGCAAGGGACATCGCTGACGGCATGGCGCCAGGCGGCGGAGGCGTTGCTGGCGTCGCGCTCGTGGCGGTTCACCAAGCCGCTGCGCCGGCTGTCGTCGTGGCTGGGACGACCCGCCGAGGTCGCGCGTCCAGACCCGGCTCCCGATCGCGCGATGCTGCCGATATTCGGACTGGCTTTCGAGGAAGTCGCCGAGCCGGTCGTGTCCATCGTGGTCTCGGCCTACGGACAATTCCAGCACACGCTGGCATGCCTGCGTTCGATCAATCGACACGCCGGCGACATCGCCTACGAAGTCATCCTCATCGAGGACGCCTCAGGCGAAGCGGAGATGCAACGGTTTCGCAGCGTTCCCGGCTTGCGGTACCACGTCAACGTGGAAAACCTCGGCTTCCTCAGGTCCACCAACCAGGCGCGCGAGCTGGCGCGCGGCGAATACATCCATTTCCTTAACAACGACACGGTCGTCGGCCCGGGATGGCTGGCACCGATGTTGCGCTTGTTCGAGACCGTTCCCGAATGCGGCCTGGTGGGTTCCAAGCTCCTCTACCCCGACCAACGCCTGCAGGAAGCCGGGGGGATCGTCTGGTCGGACGGCGATGCCTGCAATTTCGGTCGCTCGGACGACCCGATCAGGCCGCTTTACAACTTCGTGCGCGAGGTGGACTACGTATCGGGCGCGTCAATGCTGATGCGGACCGAGACGTTCCGGAAGTTGGAGGGCTTCGACGAGCGATATGCGCCTGCTTACTACGAGGACACGGATCTGTCGTTCCGGCTGCGCGCGAACAGTGAATTGAAAACTTACTTCCAGCCTGCTTCCGAAGTGATGCACCACGAAGGCGTCTCGCACGGGTCGGACATCGACAGTGGTGTCAAGGCCACGCAGAGCGTCAACCGTGGCAAATTCATCGACCGCTGGAACGAGACGCTGCGGCGCGAGAACCTCCCCCCTGGAATGCATCCGTTTCTCGCCAGGGACCGTGCACAACTGAAGAGGACGGTCCTGATCGTGGACCGCCATGCGCCGCGGTCGGACCGCGACGCCGGTTCCCGCGCCATCCGTCAGCTCATGCGCGTGTTGCAGCTAAAAGGAATGTCGGTGAAGTTCTGGGCTCAGGAGCCAGAACCCGACGCGGCTTATGTCCTCGATCTGCAGGCGCATGGGTTTGAGTTCTTCCACGGCGGCGATGGCGACGGCGGATTCGAGGACTGGCTGGCCGATAACGGGCGCTACTTCGATTACGTCGTGCTCAGCCGCCCCACGGTGGCCGCAGCGCACATCGACTCGGTGCTGCGGCTAAGCACTGCGAAAATCCTGTACTACGGACACGACATCCACCATCTGCGCTATATCAGCCAGAGCAAGGTGGATCCCAACCCGGACCTGCTCGGCTTCGCGCATCATTCGCGGGTGATAGAGGAGGATCTTTGGCGCAAGGCCGACATGATCCTGTATCCCGCGAACGGGGAAACCGACCATGTTCGACAGTGGCTGCGCGACAACGAAGTGGAAGCCATGGCGGAGACGATCCCGTTGTTCGCGTACGAACCGATGCCCCTGGAAATCGGGGCTGGCTTGCAGCACAGACTCAACGTGCTGTTCGTCGGCGGGTTCGCGCACGCGCCAAACGAAGATGGCGCGGTGTGGTTCGCGCACAAGGTATGGCCGATCGTGCAACGCAGTTGCCCGGAGCATCGCCTCTGCCTGGTCGGGGCCGAGCCCTCCGATGCCGTCGTGAGCCTGGGCCGGTCGAACGTACTGGTGACCGGACATATTCCCGAACACGAGTTGGTCGCCTATTACCACAGCGCGCGCGTGGTCGTGGCGCCGGTGCGGTTTGGAGCGGGCCTGAAGGGCAAGGTGCTGGAAGCGATGCGTTACGGCGTGCCTTGCGTCACCACGAGCACTGGCGCGCAGGGCTTGTCAGACGCGGGTTTCCTGCGCGTGACCGACGATGTCGAAACGATGGCCAGGTACGTGATCGAGCTGATTCGCAACGACAGTGCATGGATGCAAGCGGCGCAGGCGGGCGTGGCGTTCGTGGAAGAGCGATTTTCGGTGGATTCGGTCTGGCGCACGCTATCGCGCGTCGTCGACGCCACGCCCTACCGCGATGTCGACAGCCGCCTGCGCACCATCGAAGCCGCGACGAAACGCGCCGCGGACGAGGCGGCAAACGCGGGCCGGGAGTGATCTTGCGTTCGCGTCGCAAACACCGCGTCCCTCAACGGCCTCCGCCATGCTGCGCGCGAGCGCGCCGTCCACTACCGAACACCCAGGCATCGAGCGCGACAAACACCAGCACCGGCACCAGCGTCATGGTCGCGGCGATACCCCAGCGATAGTCGGCGCCGATCCACTCGACGACGCACCACATCGCCGCGAAGGAAGCGGCCATGTTGCAGGCGTGCACGAGCAGGAAACGCGGAACCTGCGCGCGCAGCATGCCGGTGGAGCGGAAGGTGAAGGACCGCTGCAGGCCGAAGTTGAGCGGAATGACCACCAGATAGCCTGCGAGCGTCGCAAGCAGCGGTGGCATCGAGAGGGCTTCCACTGCAAGCCACGTACAAGCGCCGTAGGCGAGCGTGCTCAGGCCGCCGACGATCGCGAAGCGGGCGATTTTCCCGGCGGTTGAGGGCTGGGTTTCCAACTTCACTGCGCGCGATCGCGCACCCCGCGATCGCCGTCGTCGAAGTTCACGGTGCCGCGGACCAGGTACTGCGGTCGATTGTTGAGGGTCAGCAGGATGCGGCCGATGTATTCGCCAATGGCGCCAAGCGCCAGCAGCTGGAATCCGCCCATCAGCAACACCGAAATGATCAGCGACGACCAGCCCACCGCGATCTCCGGCGACAGCATCTTCTCCACGAAAACCCACAGCGCCAGCGCGAAGCCGAAGAGCGAGGCGACCATGCCCGCGATGGTGACGAAACGCAGCGGTGTTACCGAGAAGCTGGTTGCCATCTTCAGCCAAAGCGAAATCGACTTGTGCAGGCTGTAGCCGGACTTGCCGTCGCTACGGGCGTGGTGGTGCGTGACGATCGTGGTGATCCTGCCTGCGCTCTGCAGCAACAGGCCGTCGAGGTAGACGAAGGGTCCCTCGTAGCGCAAGACGTCGTCGCGGACGTCATCGCGGAACGCCCTGAACGGAGACAGGTACAGGCCCTTTGGCTTCTTCAGCAACCGGCCCGCCACGAAATCATTGAAGCGGCTGCCTAGCCGCTTCCACAGCGCGTGCTGCCGGTCCTCGAACTGCGCATAGCACAGGTCGTATCCCTGGCCGAGACTCTTGACCAGACGCGGCACGTCGGCAGGGTCGTGCTGCAGGTCGTCATCCATCGTCACGATGCAGCGCCCGCGCGCGCGACGCAGACCGGCCATGATCGCGTTGTGCTGGCCGACGTTGCTGCGCAGTTCGATTCCGCGTAGCCAAGGACGATCCTGCGCGAGCGACGCGATCGCCAGCCACGCGCGGTCGGGACCGCAATCGTCGACCAGCAGCACCTCGTACCCCTCCGCGCCGAACACGGGCTCGAGTTGCTCCTCGAGGCGCCGCACCAGCTCCGGCAGGATGCCGGCGCTGCCATAGACGGGAATGACGACGGAGACTTCAGGCTGGCGCATAGCGGCCATAGTATTTCCTGATGACGCGTTGCGCATAGTCGCCGCCGAGGTCGATGTCCAGGCGTCCGGCGACCGCGTCCGCGACGCGATGCTCGATGGGTAGCGGCGAGCCCTTGTCCTCGACGACGTAGTTCGCGCGCCGCTTCATGACGTGCTCGAAGATGGCCACGATCTCGGCCATCGGAAGTGAGCGCTGCGCGGCGATCGCCACCAGGCTCTGTGGTGGCAGGCCATCGTCGATGAGCGCCGTGGCGATCGCGGCGACGTGATCGATGTCAACCAGGTTGCGCTCGGCCTTCGACCACAACGTGAATCGCTCGTCCGACAGCAGCCTGTCGCGCAGATAGTTGGTCAGGGTATGCGGGTTCGAGGTGATGCCGACGGCTTGCGGCAGGCGGATGACCAGGCCGTCCGCACGCGAAAGCGCCAAAGCTTCCATGTCGCGTTTGTGGCGCATGTAAGGGGTCTGCGCTAGTCCGTCCCCGACCACCACGGCGCAACTTCCGAAGTAGACCAGCCGACTGCCTGGGCGATATTCCACATCCTGCAGCCTGCGCCGTTCGCGTTCGAACTCGGCCGGGCGACGCTCGCCGGAATCGGATACGCCGGAAGCGAAGATCGTGACGCCGGGGTCGTGCGCATAACGCTCGGCGAGACTTTGGGCCAGCAGGCCATTGCCCACGATCACGCGAGGTGGGCCTTCGATGCAGCAGCAACGCGCGCGTGCCGCTGCGGCAACGGCGAGTGCTCGCGCGACACGGCGATCATGGGACGTAGCGCATCGCCACGAGCCTCCTCAGGCCCGGCCATGGACGACATATTGCGCGCCTAGTGGCAGTTTCGACATCAGTCTTTCCAGAGGCCGCAAAAAGGCGAGCGCTTTCGGGAAGAACACGATATAGCTCAATCGCCGGTGCGAAAAACCGCTTTGTTCGAACAGGTCCAGCGTTTCCCGACGCGGCAGCAGGATCGCATCGTCATCGAAGGGGCAATCCTTGACCACGCGCCGCGTCACCGGGTTCAGCGGATTGTGCTCGAAAATGAAGCAGTGCCCGCCCGGCTTGAGCACGCGATGCAGTTCGCGGGTCCAGCGCTCGCGTTCGGCCGGCGCGATGTGGTGGTAGACGCACGCCGCCATCACGACGTCGATCGAGTGATCGGGCAGTGGCAGCCCGGTCTCGCCGATCAACCCGAAAGTAGCATTGGGATGGGCCGCGCTGGCTTGCTCGATGCTTTCGCCAGACACGTCCAGTCCGTGCACCCGGCCCTGGGGGAATGCGGACAGCAGGTGCGGGATCGAAGTCCCGACGCCGCAACCGAAATCGAGGATGTCGAGGGCTTGCCGGGCCATGTCCGGCCCCAGTTGGTCGGCGATGTGATCGACCTTGTAAGCCGCGAAATACTCCGGCTCCTCGCCACTCAGGCGCACGCTGTCACGATGCAGGTCGCGATAGCTGCGTGCGTAACGGTCGAAGTGCGGTTCCGGTGTTGGGTTCATCGATGCTGCTGTTCTCTGCCGCGGCAAGTTGCCACCGCACTGGGCCCATTTGCTTTCTTGTCCGGCTAGCTTGGGTAGCCGGATGGCGCAGGTCAAGCCGAAGAGGCGGCCGGAAGAAAAAGCCGGCCACCGGCCGCCGATGGGGCGCCCTTCGCCTTTTGGTCGGCGCGTTGAGGTCCGCTGGGCGGGGCAGGCCATGTCGCGCGGCTCTGCTGACTGCAAGTGAAGCCAACTTCAGGAAGTGGTGTGCGAAAATGAGTAAAGGCATCAATAAGTCTTGAGCCTGAAGATTTTCGACATCCACCTCTGACCCAGGACGACCTCGATGAAACGATTCAAGACGCTAGCCGTTCTTCCAGTGATGGCGGTTTTGTGTGTCGCTTGCGGCAAGAGCGATGTTGCCCCCTTGCCCGCCGCCAGCGACCCGGACGTCAAAGCACCCGCGGTTGCAGCAACGCCGGTGCCGTTTGCCGTTTTCGAATTACCTGACCTTGCCGATGCGGCCACGGCGCGTTGCTCGATCGACAAGGTCAACACGCAGAAATCACGAGGGCAGGTCGTCAACGTGGACGCTGCAAGCGAGGTGCGGTTCGTTGGCTGGGTTTCCGATGCTGCGAAGCAGGTGCCGGCCCAGTTCACGATCGTTCTGTCCGGACCGGCGACCTATGGCGTGGCCGCAACCGCAGGCGGCAAGCGCCCCGACGTGGCGCGGGTCATGAAGGCGAAGACGCTGGAAAACTCCGGATTCAATGTCCTGGCAACCTTGGGGGCGGTGACGGCGGGTGAGTATGCAGTCAGCATCATCGAAGACACTGCCGGCAAGGTGGCTCAGTGCGTTACGACCACACGCGTGGTCGTGTCGGCAGGCGCCCCCGGATGATTCGTTCGGGCACGCTGCCGCGGCCCCTTCGACGGAAGTGAACGGCGTGAGGATCGTGCAAGGCAGCCAATGAAGGACGCGGCTGCAGCAAGCGTGTGATCGGCCTGGGACCGCCGGCCCGTCTCGGCCAGCCGCCTATGGCCGATCAGCACCCACCTGCTTGTCGGGTACTGCCAATTGCGCACGCGGCGGCAGGACATGCTCGACGCGCTGCACTCGCAGGTCGATCCGTTCCAGCAGCTTGCGGTTGGCGGTGATCATGTCCGCCAGCAGCGCGATCATGAGCATCAACGCGCCGAGGATCACAAACAACGCACTGAAGATCAGCGATTGGACGTGGCCGCCGCCCGTGCCCGCGACGAAGTAGAAGTAAAGGAAACGCAGCGCCAGCAGGCCTCCAATCGTGATGAAGACGATCCCGGGCCAGGAGAAGAAGACCATGGGCCTGTAGATCACGAAAATGCGCAGGATCGTGACCAGTGAGCGTCGCACATAGCTGGAGATGCTCTTCACCAGGCGCGACGGTCGCAAGTCGGCATTCGTGCGTATCGGCACCGACATGACGCGAAGGTTGCTCAGCCCTGCCTGGATGATGGTCTCGATCGTGTACGTGTAGGGATTGAAGACATTCAGCCTCATCGCGGTCTCGCGGGTGATGGCGCGAAACCCGCTGGGGGCATCGGTGACGCTGGTCTTGCTTGCGATGCGGACCGCCCAGCTGCCGAGATGCTGGAGCTTCTTCTTCATCCACGAGAAATGCTCGGTGTCGGCGATCGGGCGCCCGCCGACCACCATGTCGGCTTCTCCAGCCAGGATCGGCGCGGTCAGCTTGGGAATATCCGCCGCCTCGTACTGGTTGTCGGCATCGGTATTGACGATCACGTCTGCGCCGAGCGCGAGGCAAGCATCCATGCCCGTCATGAAAGCGGCAGCGAGGCCGCGATTGACGGTGTGCCGCACGACATGATCGACACCGAGTTCGCGCGCGAGCTGCGCCGTGCCATCGGTCGAACCGTCGTCGATCACCAGCCATTCCACCGTGTCGAAGCCGGGCACCGTGCGAGGCAAGGCATTGATCGCGACGGCGAGTGTGCCGGTCTCGTTGAGGCAGGGGATCTGGATGATGAGTTTCATTTGGATCGCCGAAAGCAGGCGGGCGCGCCGTCCGCAGGGATGTTATCCGAGATCACGGATTGCATGTGCCGCGGCGCAGCCAGACCAGGGCCCCATCGCGCGCCTCGCCAGCGACTTCGATTTCACACGGGCGCGTTCCCTCGGGGATCCCGCCAACCTCGGTGTCGAAGCCGGATTTCAGTGCATCGGGATCGGACAGCGCCTTGGCGACATCGGGACGTGCGCGATCGCTCGGAACGGAAGTCAGTCGACGATCACCGCGCAACACGATGATTCTGCGCACGGCTTCAGAGCCGCGCGCATCGAACGCCCAGCCTCGCAGTTTGAGACGATCGCCGGAGAGACGAAATTCGTCGAGGTGCCCCTGCACTGCCGGCGCGGTACCGGCCTTGCCCGCCGGCTTCGACTGGCTGCCCGGGTGCTGCGATGCCGCTGCGGCATTGCTGGCGTGCGATACGCCTGATTGCCTGGCGATGACGAAGGGTGCACTTGCCCAGAATGAAATCGCCGCGCAAACGAAGAAGGTGCCGGCGATCAATGTACGCGGAGCCGGCCTTCGCTCCAGCGCGAAGGCGGGGAACCAGAGCGCCGGAAGCAGAAATGCGAAATAGCGCGGCTGCATGCCGGCGAGCAGTCCGGTATGGAGGTAGCCGCGATAAGTAATGACGACGTGCAGCAGCAGCATCGCAGCGAAGGCGATGGCAAAGGCATCGGTGGCGCGGATCAAGGCGAGGTCGATACCTCGCCTGCGAGCGCCGAGCCTCGCCAGCAGCCAGCCGACGGCTGGCACCAGGAGCATTCCGTAGAAGAAAAGGACGCCCTTGTGCGAGACGAACGGCTGGATATTGGCGTGGGACATGATGATGGGAAGCCGCTCCCACATGGCCGCTGCATAGCGCCAGGCGAACTCGATCGGCACCATCGCCTGCGCTGGCGCCGACTCCGCATACAGCGTGCCCGGTGTCGGCATCAGGGATCCGAATCTCGCCAGCGCATATAGAAAGTACGCGCCGCAGATCAGGCAAGTCACGGCCAGGACCGCCAGATGACGTCGATTGCGAACGAGCGGAACGAGTTGGCGGTAGTGCGGGAGCAGGCATGCCGCGATGAAGAAAACGATGAAGGCCGAGCCCGTTGCCTTGGTGAGGAAGGTCACCACCAAGCCCGCGATCATTGCCAGGCCGGACCAGCGATCCAGACGATGCTGCATGTATTCGCGCGTGGCGCCGAAGAAGAAAAGACCGACACCGAAATAGAGCAGCGTGTCGTTATTGATGCTACCCGCGACATAAGCGAACATCGGCGTCGCGCAGGTCGCCAGCGTCGCCACTACGGCACCGCCCAGACCTACGCCGATGTTGCGCGCGCTAAGCAGCCAGAGCAAAAATCCGAGGCCCACGAACTGCGCGCTGATCAGGCGCAGGACCCGATAGTCCTCGAATGGGTCCCAGCCGCCCAGGCGCGACAACGTTCCGAGCACGCTGTAGTAAAGCGGCGGGTGCGAAAGATAATTGCCTTGCTCGGAATTGCTGATCTTCCCGTTCGCGTAGTCAGGCAGCAGTCCGCCATCGGCGACGTCCCTGACGTAGGAAAGATGCGCGAGCTCGTCCGGCGGAATGCCCAACGGTGTCGTGTAAGCCATCACGCAACACTGCAGGAGAACGAATAGAGACAACGCGACCGCCCACGGCAATGGCCACTTCGCATCCGGCAAATTGGGATCGAGGTGATGATTCATGAAGGCAGCTTTGTAGGCGTTGACCCCTGGCAAGGGGCAGGAAAGCAAGGATGCAATTAATCGGGGTTCAAGTCGAGACGCTGCCACAGCACCTATATTGCGGGCCTGCGCAAAGCAGGCGCCAGGCATTCCGGCCTTGGCGCAAATGTCGGAATCCTGGCCACCCTCCGACTTCAGGCGACGGCGTCGTCAGTGCGACTTCTCGCAGAGACAGCGCTCGAATCTTCGCACGGCCGATCTTGCGACGATGATAGGATGCGGCCCGTCGAGCACATCCCGCAGCACGGACCGCCATGCCTGCTTCCCAATCAACTGCGTCCGCGGCAACAGCGGTACCGCGTTGGACCTGGATCGGAATTTCCGCCGCATTGCTGCTGTATCTCGCAGCGGCTTTGTTCAGCGCAATCACGCTGCCATGGAGAGGATCGGCGGACGCGTTCGCGCACATGGACTACGTTTACCAGGTCCACCACGGGAAGCTTCCCGAGGCGTTCGGCTACCAATACCGCAAGGTGGATCTGCGCCAGTTCAATATCGGCAACGCTGACAAGACGAATCAGTGGGCGGCGTCGCATCCGCCGTTGTTCTACTACCTTGCTTCGCTGCAGATGGGACGGCAACTGGAAACCGGAAAGTGGCAGGTCGCCGTCAAGCGCGGCCGGCTCCTGAACGTCGGAATCGGTTTCCTGTGCGTAATGGCATTGTCGTGGGCGGGTTGGAAACTGGGCGGCAGACATCGTGCGAAGTTGGCTATCGCATTGCCGACGATCGGAGGAACGTTGCCGATTTTCGTGCGCCTTGCCGGCGAGATCTACAACGACCTCCTGGTTACTTTGTTCTCGATCCTTGCGCTCACTTTGTCCTGCGTGATCCTGACCGAAGGCCCGAAGCGCAAATATCTGATTTCCCTGGCCCTGGTCTGCGCCTTGGGAGTGGCTTCGAAAGCGACATTCCTGTTTGCCCTCGCCATCGCGATGGGCGCAGTGTTCATCGCGATCGCGAAGCAGCGAGGGAGCGTGGCATACCTGCGTATTCTGTTGGGCGTGCTGGCAAGCGCTTCGCTGGCGATCATCGCGATCCTGCCTATCTCGTGGTTCTACCTCAAGAATTACAGGGCGAGCGGTTCCTGGTTCCTCTCTACGCCGACCGCGCCCATACAGAACCGCACGCAATCCACCGCATTGGACGTGCTCGCCAATGACGACTACTGGCTGCTCGTTCCGCGCAGTTTGCTGGGCCCGCAATGGGATTCGACCTGGCCAGTCAACGTGGATGTGTCGATCTGGTTGTTCGTCCTCTGCGCAGTCGCATTGACTGTCTTGTTCATGTCGCGGCGACATTGGAGAAAGATGGCATCGTTGGACTGGCAATCGCTGGCGTGGCTGCTGCTCGCGGCGCATTTCGTCGGCTTGATGCTTGCCCAGTGGCGTCACGCGACCGGCTGGGGAGCGCTCAACTTCCGGTATTTCGTTCCTGGAATGCTTTCAATCGCATTGTTCCTGGCGGCGCCGGCAGTGGCATGGGAGCGAGCGTCGGGATGGCTGGTCGGCGGTCTCGGCAGCTTGATGGCCGCATCCGGTGTGATGTGGATCATCACCTATCTCGATCGACGCTATGCAATGCTTGCGGAAGGCGAGGGTAGTTGGACGCGGTTGTTGGCGGCGGTCGAGAGCAATGGCGTTCCGGTTGACTGGGTCTGGGTGCTCCTCTGCATCATGGGGATCGGGTTGGTCGTGGTCGGTTGGTCGGTAGCACGCGCACGCGAGGCGGAAGCGATGCCCGAGGTGGCCACGCATTCCTGAAGATCGACCGGCCATGCGCAGGCCAGTCCTGCGGGCTGCGATCGCCCCGATGAAGCGTAGCCGTGTGACGCGCACTCTCGACGGCAACGCGGCGAGCCTCCCGCATAGGGCAATGCCGGCGCTTTGTCCATTGTCCGACCGTCTGCTGTCTACAGCCTGGCCGGACGCTAGAATGCCGTCTGGCCTCTCTCTTCAGGACCTGTCATGGTCGAATCCAAAGTAGCCCCAGGCCCCGCGCAACGGGGGCACGACAAGTGCTTTGCCGACGCGCCCGCCGCGCTGCATGGCGTGGTCGCCGATGGTCAGACGCTGGCGGTTGGCGGGTTCGGCTTGTGCGGGATTCCGGAGGCGTTGATTGCCGCGTTGCGCGACAGCCGTGCCGCCAACCTCACCGTGATCTCCAACAATGCGGGCGTCGATGGTTTCGGACTGGGCCAGTTGTTGGAGACCCGTCAGATCAAGAAGATGATTTCTTCCTACGTAGGCGAGAACAAGGAGTTCGAGCGCCAGTTCCTGGCCGGCGAGCTCGAGCTGGAATTCAATCCGCAAGGCACGCTGGCAGAGCGCCTGCGCGCCGGCGGCGCCGGCATTCCGGCTTTTTTCACACGCACCGGTTACGGCACCGTGGTCGCCGAGGGCAAGGAAACCCGCGAATTCGACGGCCACCACTATGTGATGGAAACAGCGCTGAAAGCCGACGTCTCGCTGGTGAAAGCCTGGAAGGCCGACCGGTCGGGAAACCTCGTCTTCCGCAAGACCGCGCGCAATTTCAACCCGGCGGTCGCCATGGCGGGCCAGGTCTGCATCGTCGAAGTGGAGGAGATGGTGGAGGTCGGCACCATCGACCCCGACCACGTGCACCTGCCGGGCATCTACGTGGATCGCATCGTCCACAATCCGACGCCCGAAAAACGCATCGAGCAGCGCATCGTGCGCGCCGGCTGAGCGCGGGACAACCAGAAGGAAAACGAACACATGCCTTGGACCCGCGATCAAATGGCGCAACGCGCCGCGCAGGAGCTAAGCGACGGCGCCTATGTCAATCTCGGCATCGGCTTGCCCACGTTGGTCGCCAACTTCATTCCCGATGGGATGGATGTCTGGCTGCAATCCGAAAACGGGTTGCTCGGCATCGGTCCTTTTCCGCTGGAGTCCGAAGTCGATGCCGACCTCATCAATGCCGGCAAGCAGACCGTCACCGCGCGTCCTGGCGCAAGTTATTTCGGCAGCCACGATTCGTTCGCGATGATCCGTGGCGGCCATATCGACCTGGCGATCCTCGGTGCCATGCAGGTCACGGACAAGGGTGACCTCGCCAACTGGATGGTGCCGGGCAAGATGGTGAAGGGCATGGGCGGCGCGATGGACCTCGTTGCCGGCGTCAAGCGCGTCGTGGTGCTCATGGAGCACACGGCCAAGGACGGCAGCCACAAGATCCTGCCGCAATGCGATCTGCCGCTGACGGGACTCGGCGTCGTCGACCGCATCATCACCGAACTCGCTGTTTTCGACGTGACCGCGGACGGCCTGGATCTGGTGGAAATTGCACCGGACGTCGAACTGGAAACGCTGCGCGAGAAGACCGGGTGCGCATTCAGCTGGTCCGGTTCCGCAGCGGCGTGAGCCAGCGGATGCAATGACACTGTGATGGCCGGCCCGCGTTGCAGGATGCTGGTGGTCTTTTTCAACGATGTGAGGCATCCGCGGCCTCGCTTTGGTGGTATCTAGAGTCGTGAACAACATGCCAGAGGCGGGATTGATGAGGTGGATGCTTGCGTGCGGCATGGTGGCGGCGCTCGCTGCCTGTTCGTCCGGACACGATGCCGAGGTAGCCAAAGCCGATTCCGGGCGCACCGCGACAGCTACCGCGTTGCAGCCAGTCGTCGCGACGGCGGTGCTTCCGTCATCGGCCGGTTATGCAAGTTCGCCCGACCGCGGCGTCGTGGCCGAATACCGAGTCGAAACTGGCCACCGCCGAGGGGCCTACACCTGGTACGCGAGCCAGGTCAGCGAGCAGCATGCCCTGCACGCGATCATCGACGGTCCGCTACGCATCGCCAGCCCGAGCGGCAGCATCCTCAATTACAGATACGAACGCCACGTCGAGCACGCCTCGGGCGACTGGACCTGGATCGGACGTCTGGAAGGTGGCGGACCCTTCGACGAGGCACTGATCACATTCGGGTCCAAGGCTGCCTACGGCGCATTGTCCGAGACGGGCAAGCCGCCGCTGCAACTGGTGATGCGTGACGGCGCAAGCTGGCTGGTGGCGACCGATGCGATGGCGTTGAAGCAGGCCAGCAGAAGTTCGACAGGCCCGCGGCCGCCGGATTTCATCGTTCCACCCAAACGTCACGGTGTATCCGACAGCGCCGTTGGCATGGCGCAAAAAGGCACTGGCACGACGGTGGTCGACCTCATCATCGGTTACACGCCCGGCTTTGCGACGGCGCAAGGGGGCGACTCGGCAGCACTGACACGGCTTAATTTTCTGGTGGAGGTTGGTAACCAGGCGTATTCCAACAGCCAAGTCAATGCGCAGGTCCGATTGGTCCATGCCATGCGCGTTACCTATGCCGATAACACCGACAACAACATTGCGCTGGAAGAACTGACCGGCTTCCGTGCGCCCTCCACGCAGATCCCCCCTGCCGCGGCCTTTTCCGCATTGCGTGCGGCCCGCAACCAGTACGGCGCGGATCTCGTGTCGCTGGTGAGGAAGTTCAACGTGCCGGAGAACGCGGGGTGCGGTGTCGCTTGGCTGATCGGCGGCGACCTGCAAGGCATCAGTGCCGCGGATGAGTTCTTCGGTTACTCGGTCGTCAGCGATGGTGCCGACGGCAACAATTTCTGCCTGCCGGAATCGCTGGCGCACGAACTGGGGCACAACATGGGCTCGACCCATGATGCGGCCAATTCGAGTTCGCCGGGGGCCTTCAGCTATTCGTACGGCTACAAGACGACCCAGCCCAATGGCACCGGATTTCATACCGTCATGGCCTACGGCGACAGCGGCCAACCGATCGCGCGCTTGTTCTCGAACCCCAGGATCAGCAACTGCCTGGGCATTCCTTGCGGCACCGCCAACGCCGACAACGCGCGCAGTCTGACGCAGACCATTCCCATCGTCGCCACATTCCGCAATGAAGTGGTTCCGCCGCCCGCACGCAAGGTCACGCGTGACGTCGATGGCGACGGCAGGTCGGATTTCATGATGCACAGCGTCAGCCTGAACCGGTTCGCCTGGTGGCGAATGAACGGAGCGGCGATCCAGCAGGGGCTGTCCGTCGCTACCGGTGCCGGCTACGCGCCCGTCGGAACCGGTGATTTCAACGGCGACGGCAAAGGCGACCTGATGTGGCTGCGTGCCGCCAGCCGCCAGCTGCTACTTCAGGTCAGCAATGGCGCGGGTTTCGTCAATGTGTTCCAGGGCGCGCTCGACAGCGGATGGAACGTCGTCGGCGCGGCGGATGTCACCGGTGACGGCAAATCGGATGTGCTCTTGCACAATCCAACCACTCGCCAGTTCGAATACATGGCCATGAACGGTGGCATCGTGGCCGCCGTCCGCACCATCGGCGGCGTGGGCACCGGCTACCGCGTCGCGGGCTATGGCGACGTCAACGCCGACGGCAAGGCCGACCTCCTCTGGACCAGCGCAGCACGCGACCTCTACGTCTGGGCCAGCAACGGCGAAACCTTCACCTCCGCACGGGTCGGCGATTACGGTTCGGGCTTCAATGTTGTCGGCATGGCTGACGTGGATGGCGATGGCAGGTCGGACATCCTGTTCCACAATCCGACCACGCGCATCTTCCACTATCGGCTCATGCGTGGTTTCAGCAGTGCGGGAAGTCAATCGATCAGCGGTATCGGCGCGGGCTACTCGATCGCCGCGTACGGCGATTACAACGGCGATGGCAAGGCCGACCTGGCCTGGTCGCACGCGGGCACGCGTCTGGTCTACATCTGGATCGGGAACGGCACGACCTTCGCGTCCGCTTTTGCCGGTTCGTATCCGTCAGGCTGGCAACCGGCGCCGCCGGCGAACCGCTAGTTCGCACAAGGCCATGCGGGTTTGCGGTCGCGGTAGGCTGCGAGCGTGTGCCCGGGGGCGGCATGGTTCCGGCTCGAGCGGGAGGCCTCGCCTACTTGCGGCAGCTGATGAATAGCTTGGCCTGGAAATACCTACCCACCAGCGGCAGGTGGCTGAGCCAGTGGATCGTACGGAAGATGTTGAAGTGCGCCAGATAGCGCACCTGCATGTCTTCGCGCCTGAAGCCGCATTGTTCCAGCAATGCTAGATACTGCGCCGCGTCGCGCACGGCGATGTGCTGCGGGAACTGCTTCGCCAGGCCGACATCCTTCATCCATTCCCAGAAGAAGGTCAGGTTGGGCGTATAGATGTACAGGTGTCCGCCGGGTTTCAGGATGTCGTGCGCGCCACGGAAGATCTGCAGGAAGTCCTTGTCGTAGACGTGCTCGCTGAAATCATTGGCGGTGACCACGTCGTACTCACCATGGTGGCGCGCGCAGAACGAGACGATGTCCTCGCAATGGAACGTCGCGTTCGTGACGCCTTTCTCGGCCGCGATACGGCGCGCCGCGACGACGAAATCTGGGGAGAAATCGATGCCTTCGTAGCTGGCAACCTCGTGCTGTACGAGCGCCGACAGCGGACCGGTACCGCAGGCGAAGTCGACCAGCCGCGTCGTCGACGACAATGCCATCAACGGAACCAGCCGCGTCATGCGGCTGATCGGGATCGAGTCGAGCAGCTCGACGTAATCGCCAGAATGCATGTCGCGGCGCTGGTCTTCGCTTAGTTGCATGTTCGCTGTCCTCGGGATTCAGGACGCCAAGGCGACCAGGTTGACGGACGGCGCCGCATCGGCCGCGATGCGTACGTCATCGATCGTGAACGGGTACTCGCGCGGCTCGCCACTGCGCGCGCCTTCGCCGCGAATGCGATGGATGGTGTTGAGGGCGGACACGCGCCAGCTGTCTGGCATGATCGGCAGCGTGAATGGCAGGGTCATCCATTTCACCTTGCTGCAGCGGCGAAGTTCGATGTCGATCATCTCCGGCTTCGCGGTCATGCCCAGCACGTCGACGCGATCGAAGTAGCGCGACATCTTGCCAGCAAGTTCGCGCTTGCCGTACTCGTGCACGTGCCAGCGGTTCCAGGGTCGCTGCAGCGGCAGCAGACGTGTGCTCCGGTCTGGCGTCACCAGCACCAGCTGTCCTTGCGGCACCAGCACCCTGCGGATCTCGGACAGGTAGTGCGCGGTGTCCAGCACGTGCTCGAAGACCTGGAACGACAGCACCGTGTCGAAGCTTGCATCTTCGAACGGCAGACGCGCAGTCGGGTCGATCGCGCGGAACTCCAGGTTGTCGTGGCGAAACTGCGTGCGCGCGTAGGCAACGGCGTCCTCGGCGACATCGACCGCGGTCACGTGCGCGGCGGTCTGCGCGATCTGCGCGGAGCCGTAACCACTGCCGCAGCCAAAATCGAGCACGCGCTTGCCCTGCGTGAATTGCTCGGCGAAGCGGTAGGTGGCGACGTGCAGCAGGTAGATCACATAGTCCTCGGGCGAGGACTTGTAATGCTCCATGATCATCCGTTCGCCGGTGGGTTCCAGTTTCATGTCGTTATGGTCGGGAGAAATGCAAGGACGACGCGTCGGGTGCAGCGCCGCGCAGTTTATCGCCTGCGCGCGCGCACGATGTAGCCGCTGCCCCAATCCTTCTTCAGGAACAGCTTCTGGGTGGCGAGGAAGAAACGGATCGCGAGCCGGCCCGGCAGCGACTTGAGCAGTGGATACAGGCGCAGGTGCGGCCTGCGATCGATGCCGCTGCGATCGTTGTTGGCTTGCCGGTCGAGCTCGGAGGAGTCGTGCTGGCGATGGATGAGCTTGCGGTAGGCCGAAGCGCTGACGCGCTCGGTGATATTGGTCAGCGGAAAGCCGTAGCACTCGAAGGTCTCGATCTCGAAACCCGATGCCTGCAGCAGATCGATCAACTGGCCGCGTTCGTAGCGGCGGAAGTGGCCGGCCCATTCGTCGCCAGCGGTCCACAGCTTCATCCGCGCCGGGACCGACAGCAGCAAAGTGCCGCCGGGCTTGAGCCATGAGGCCCACGCCTTGAGTACGCCAGCATCGTCCTCGATGTGCTCGAGCACATCGAACGAGAACAGGTAATCGAATCTTCCTTCCCAACCCGGTTGCACGGCATCGTGGATGCGGACGTTCTGGCCCGAGACCGCGATCAGTTCGCGAGCCAGCTCGCGCGCCTCTTCCGACAGCTCGAGGGCCTCGCAATGGAAGCCGTTGCTGGCGAACTCGATCAGCAACGTGCCCGCCCCGGGGCCGGTTTCCAGCAGGCGTCCGGAGCGCAGGCCGCGTGTCATGTCGACGATGCGGGCGCGCCGCATCAGATAGCGCGGTGCGGGCACCCATCCCTGTTCAGGAAACGAGGGACCAAGCAGGGCGTCGCTGATCATGGCCAAGGCGGGATCCTGGGGTTCTGCCGATTGCGTGCATGGGCCGCGCTTGCGTGGCGGCGGCTTGCAGGACGCGGCTGGAGCGCGTTCAAGGCTTGCGGCGCAGCCACGCCATCTGCGCGAGCCCGGCGGCGAAGCACAGCATATCACCGAGGGTCGTGACGATCCGCAGCGCCAGGATCAGCAGCGAGGTTTCGGCGGCGCCCATGCTGCCGCCCAGCATCAGCATCAGCAGCGCTTCGCGTACGCCAATCCCCGCAGGTGCGCCCGGCGTCACGAAACCCACGACCCATGCGATCGCGAAGGCAGCAGTCAGCAATGCGAAGTCGAGCCGGGCCTCCGGAAACAACCCCACGGCCAATAACGATGTGGCTGCGCCGATCACCAGGTAAGCGAGCGTGTAGATCGCAATCAGCAGCGGCGGCGTTGTCCAGCCCGGCGCGCGCAACGGCTCCGCCGCGAAATCGCGCGCGCGCGCGATCCTTGCGACGAGACGGGGCAGGTACCGACCCAACAACGGGATCGCGCCCAGGCCGGCGACCGCCACCGCGATCGCCGTCGCCAGTGCCGCGCCACGCCCTTGCAACAGCAGCGCCAGGCCGGGCTCCGACAGCGCGCTGCAGGCCAGTCCCACCAGCACGCCGGCCAGCATCAGCAATAGCACTTCGTACGCCATGCTGGCCACCAGCACCGGCGCCGGAATGCCCTGCGCCAGCGCCAGTCCGATGCGGCCGAGATGCTGGCCGACGTTGCCGGGCAGATATTTACCTGCCTGCGTGGTGAGCAGGATCGCATTGAGCGGCACGAACGGCTGCCGATGCCCCAGGCTCGCCAGCAGGCGCTGCCAGGCGTAGGCGCTGATCGGCACGGTCAGCGAATACAGCAACATTGCCAGGATGATCGCCATGACGGTCCGCACCGACAGATGCGCGCGCAGGTCCTCGATGTTCAGCGACGACAGGACATAACCAACGAAGGCAATGCTGCCGGCGATGGCCAGCGCCATGCCGATCCATCGCACCCAACGCTTCACGACGGTTGTCCCTGCATCAGTATTTCGATGCATTGCCGCCCGATAGCGGCGGGCGTGAAGCGGGCCACCAGCGCGCCACGTCGCGGATCGGATGCCGGCGGCTCGTTGCGCCATGCCAGCAGCGCATCGGCCAAGACTCGGGCATTGCCGGCGTCGACGAGGGCGATGTCGGTATACGCGTCACCGGCCAGTTCGCGAATGCCGGGCGAATCGCGCGTGATCAGCGGTTTGTGGGCGGCGAGTATCTGGAACACCTTGTTCGGAATCACGCTCGTTGCCTTGTCCGAGGTGCCGAAGATGCCGAGGCAGACGTCCGCGTCGCGGATATGGCCCAGGAGGTCCTCGTATTCGACCCATTCGAGCAGGCTTACCCGCGCCAGCGGCACTTCCCGCAGCATCGCCTGCACGCGCTGACTTTCCTGGCCACGGCCGATCAGCAGCCAGTCGATCGGCTCGTCGCGCAGCTGCCTGGCCGCCTCGATGATCGTGCTCAGTCCATGCAGCGGTATGAATTGTCCATAGAACAACACCTTCATCGGATCGACCTGCATCGGAGCAACCTGCATCGGAGCGACCCGACCCGATGGCCCGTTCGCGGCAACGGAGGCGCCGTCGAACACGCTGTCCTCCACCCCGACCCAGACTCGCCCGCAAGCGCCTGCCTGCAGACCAAACATGGCTTCCATGCGCGCGGCATGGGCGCGCGTATCCATGAACACCACGTCGGCCAGGCGAACGGCCATCCATTCGACGCCCCGCAGCACCCATGCGAGCGGATGGCGCTTGCCGACCAGTTTGCGATCCTCGACCACGGTGTCGTAAGCCGA
>JACMKK010000390.1 GCA_014380115.1 Luteimonas sp.
GCATCGCGGCGCTCAGCGGCGATAGCTGAAGCTGACAATGGCGGCATTCTCGTCATAATCCTGGCCGATCTCCGAGCTATCGCGCTCGCGTCGTTGCAGTTCGAAGCGCGCGCTCCAGTTGCGCGTGAACCGATTCTCAAGTGCGACCCCGATGGTGAAGTCACGGTCCTTGCGCGAAGGCGCCTCGAACTTGCGCTCCTCGCCCGAGGCCAGCACCGACAGCGTCATGCGTGGGCGCACCTGGTAGGTGAGCTGGCCGTAGCCGCCGTAGCTTTCCTCGTCCGGCGCCAGCGACTCGATGTAGCTGATGCGCTGGTAATAGGGGCGCACTTCGAAGTTCAGGCGCTCACCGGTGAAGGAATAGCCCAGTTCGAAGCGGCGTTGCTTGAAGACGTCGGGCGTCACCGGCACGGTCGGGTTGCCGAAGTCGTCGAGGGGCGGCGCGGTATCGAGGTCGGTGACGACCATGTTTTCCGCGGCGTCGGAGAATTCATAGCTCAACGACGCGTCGAGCGTGCTGCGCTGGGTCATCTCCCAGGCCACGTCGGCGCGCACCAGCGGCAGCCACTCGTCGTTGCTCGGGCGATTGTCGAACTCGAGCCGCGAGTAGCCGAGGTCGACGTTGAGCTCGACCGTGCGGAACTGGCTCCAATAGCTCATGTAGCCGTCGAAGCGCGTGTAGTCCGAAGTCGGCGTGTCGTCGTACCTGACTTCGGTCGCCTCGACGTTCAAGCCGAACGTGCGCGTGGGACTCAGCTCGCGCAGCGCGCGCGCCGCGACGTTGTAGCGGTCGCTGTTGAACGCCTCGTTCTCTTCGGCGTAACTGTTGCTGTAGCGCAGGTCGATCTGTCCGCGCGTGGACTGGCCCATGCGGAAGTACAGGCTCGGACCGGTGACGAACAGGTTGGTCTGCTGTTCGTTGCCTGGGCTGAACGCGGTGAAGGTATCGATCGGCTGGCGGCTCAGGTAGTCCTCGAACGTCCAGTCCAGGCGCTCGGGGATCATCGTCCACAGCGCGGTGCCCGCGAACGCGCCGCGGAAGCCATCGTCGAAGGTGTCGTCGAGGTAGTCCAGGTACTGCAGCTGGCCGCTGCCGTTGAGGCGGAACGTCGATCCCTCCTGTTCCACGCTGAAGCGCAACTGCGGCGAGACCACCGTTTCGCTCTGCTCGTCCGTCGCGCTCAGGCCGATGTTGTCGCTGCGCAGGACGGAGACGCCGACCTCGTAGTCGATCCGGGCCGCCTGCGCGCCGCCAGTCAGGGCAGCGAGCAGGGCCACCGCAAGCGCGGCGCGCACGGGCACGGGCACGTTGGGCAGGATGGCCATGGAAGGTTCCCCTCAGACGCCTTCGTTGAACAGCACGCCCGCGAACTTGGCGGGATCGAAATTGGTGGCCGCCTGCGCAATCGTGGAGGAGGTGTCACGACCGTAGCCCGCGACCAGCACGACCACGTCGGCGAGGTCGGCGAGGATGCGCGCGTCCGGCGAGCCGATCACCGGCGGGCTGTCGAGCAGGACATAACGATCCGGATAACGGCTGCGCAGCGAATCGAGTAGCAGGCGCATGCGGAACGACGAGAAATACTCCGCGCCGGTCTCGCGCGGCCGGCCGGCCGGCAACAGGCGCACGCGCGGCACGCCGGTGTCGTAGAGCACGTTCGACAGTTCGGCCTCGGATTCCTCGAGGTAGTCGGTTAGTCCGCCACCGGCGGTGTCGATGCGCATCGTCACGTCCTGCGAGGGGCTGCGCAGGTCGCAATCCACGAGCAGGGCGCTCTTGGTGTCGTCGAAGGCCAGCGCAGCGGCGAGGTTGCGCGCCACGAAACTGCCGCCGCAGCCACGGCTGACCGGCGCGACGAGGGTGATGAAGTTGCCGTCGGCGATCGCCAGCAGCTTGGTGCGCAGGTCGCGAAAGGCATCGACCTCGGGCCGCGCCACGTCGGTGCGGTGGATGATCGCGCGATCGCGCAGCTGCGCCGGTGTCAGCGCCTGGTTCCCGGACATGCGCGCGATCGAGCGGCTTGCCGAGCGGCGATCGCCCATGTCGTCGTGGGGGGGGTTGTCGTGCTGCGGAAGACTCATAGCGCGTGCACCATCTTCAGGGCGAGGGCCACGCCATAGGCGGCCGGAACGAGCAGGAACAGGAATGCAGCCAGTGCAAAACGCTGCAGCATCTGCCTGCGCTTGTTGGGCGTGACGTACATCGGCATCGTGCCGAGCACCGGCAACGCGGCGTCGCGTTCGATCTGCAGCGGCGAGCGCACGCGCGGATCGAGCTTGATCACGCCGAACAGCAGCACCAGCGGGGTGAAGAACGCAGCGCCGAGGCCGGCACCGGCGACATGCATCAGGCGCAGACCGGTCGGACGCAGCGGCATCGCCGCCGGCTCCTGGATGCGGAAGCTCAGGCCGCGTTGTTCGGCATCGAGGTTCATCGACACGCGTGCGTTCTCGCGGCGCTTGAGCAGGTCCTGGTAGAGGTCGCGGTTGACTTCGTAGTCGCGGGTGAGCTCGGCCAGGCTGCTTTCGGAAGCGGCGATGCGGCCGCTGCGCGCGAGTTCTTCGGAGAGCAGCCTTTCGCCGGTGGCCACGCGCGAGGCAACGGCGGCGCTGCGGCTGCGCGACTCGGACAGCTTGCTGCGCAGCTCGCCATACAGCGGATTCATCGTCGCCGTGCCCTCGAGGGTCGACGGCGATCCGGCCATCCTCGATTCCTGCCGCGCGGCCTCGCGGCCCAGTTCTTCCTCGAGGTCGCGGATCTGGTGCTCTGCGCGGACAACGTCCGGATGTTGTTCGGTGAAGGACAGCAGCAGCTGGTCGCGCTGGTTCTGCAGCTCCATCAGGCGCGCGCGGAACTGGCCGGCGCGCGTCTGCACGGTGCTGATCTCGCTCTCGCCCGACAGCTGCGACTGCAACGCCGATTCCTGCGAATGCAGATCGATCAGGTCGAGCTTGGCGGTCTCGACCTGGCGGCGCAGTTCGCCGATGCGTGCATTGACGTCGGTGCTGATACCAGGACGCGCGTCGGGATTGGTGGTGCGATAGGTTTCGAGCTTCGCCTCCGCGTCGGTCAGCTTGCGGTGGTACTGCTCGACCTGAGAATTGATGAAGCCGTAGGCTTCGCGGCTCTCCCGCTCCTTGGTCGCCAGGCTCTCGCTGATGACGAGGTCGGCCAGGCGCTGGGTGACCTTGTAGGCGCGCGTGGGATCGGAGTCGACGTAGCGGATCTCGATCAGGTTCTCACGCGGATTACTGATGATGGTGCGATCGATGATCTGCTCGATCTGCTTGTCCTGCTGCAGCGGCGAGGGCTTGTCTTCCATCCAGCCGCCGACCGTGAGGATCTCGCCCATCACCTTGCGGCTGAAGGCCACCTCGCGCGCGATCGTGGCGCGATTGGTGACGCCCGTGGCGACCGCGCGGCCTTCCATCAGCGGCGCGATGATGTTGCTCTGCTCGACCAGGATCGTGGTGTTCGAGGCGTACTTCTTCGGCAGCAGCACGCCGACGGCGAGCGCGGCGAGCGCCAGCGCCGCGAAGATGCCGGTATAGAACACCGCATGCCGCTTCAGTTCGTGGCGCACCACCGGCACCAGCGCCAGCACTGCCGACGGCCTGGCTTCGGTCGCCGACCACTCGAGGGACGGGTTGCTCATAGCGCGCGTTCCGGGATGGTGATCACGTCGCCTGGCGCGACCTTGTAGTTGGTGGACAGGTCGCCGCGGCTGAGGATGCGGTCGAGACGGACCTCGTAGGTCTTCGTGCCTGCCGACGACTTGCGATACAGATCGGAACGGTCGGGCGCAGCGAATTCGGTCAGGCCGCCGGCGGCGAGCACCGCGTCGAGCACGGTCATGCCCTGGCGGAACGGGATCGAGACCGGTTGCCGCACGGCGCCGGTGACGCGCACGCGCGACAGGTACTCGTGGCTGCGCAGGTCGGTCAGGATCACTGCCACCTGCGGATCGCGAACGTAGACGCCGAGTTTTTCCTGGATGTCCTTGCCGACCTCGGCCGGGGTGCGGCCACCGGCCGCGATATCGCCCACCAGCGGGACCGAGATCTTGCCGTCCGGGCGCACCGGCACGGTGATGCCCAGTTCCGGGTTGCGCCAGACCGACACCTGAACCATGTCGTCGACGCCGATCAGATAGTCGTCCACCGAGGTCTGGGCTTCGTCCGGCGGTGGACCGGACTCGCTCTTCGTGGTCGCGCAGGCGACCAGCATCAAGGAAAGGAAGAGAGCCGTCGTGCCTTTGAGAAGATCCATGCGTAGTTACCCCTGGTTACTAGAGGTTCCAACGCAAAGAGCGGCCAATTCGGGCCACCTTCCGGCCCAGCGTGCGGACGGGCTAGACCCCGTAATAGCTCCGGTACCACTCCACAAAACGCCCGACGCCCACTTCGATCGGCGTCGAAGGGGAATAGCCGGTGTCGCGCTGCAGGGCGGCAACGTCGGCAAAGGTGTCGGGCACGTCGCCTGGCTGCAGCGGCAGCAGGCGACGCTCGGCCTTGCGGCCCAGGCAGTCCTCGATCACCTCGATGTAGCGCAGCAGTTGCACCTGCCGGTGGTTGCCGATGTTGTAGACGCGGTAAGGGGCGGAGGAGGTGCCCGGCGTCGGCGCCATCGGGTCGTACTGCGGGTCGGGCCCGGGCACGCGGTCGAGCGTGCGGATCACGCCCTCGACGATGTCGTCGATGTAGGTGAAGTCGCGGGTGTGGTGGCCGTGGTTGAACACGTCGATCGGCTCGCCGGCCAGGATTTTCCGCGTGAACAGGAACAGCGCCATGTCCGGCCGGCCCCAGGGCCCGTAGACCGTGAAGAAGCGCAGCCCGGTGGTCGGCAGGTCGAACAGGTGGCTGTAGGTGTGCGCCATCAGCTCGTTCGCCTTCTTGGTCGCGGCGTACATGCTGACCGGGTGGTCGACGCTGTCGTCGACCGAGAACGGCAGTTTCCGGTTGGCGCCGTAGACCGAACTGGACGAAGCGTAGACCAGGTGCTCGACGCCGTTGTGGCGGCAGGCCTCGAGCACGTTGATGAAGCCGACGATGTTGCTGTCGACGTAGGCGCGCGGATTTTCCAGCGAGTAACGCACGCCTGCCTGGGCTGCCAGGTTGACCACGCGCTGCGGCTTGAACTCCGCGAAAGCGCGGTCGAGCGCGGCGCCATCCTCGAGCGAGGCGCGCGCGAAGCGGAAGTTGCGGTGCGCCTGCAGCGGATCGAGCCGGTCCTGTTTCAGGCGCGGGTCGTAGTAGTCGTTGAGGTTGTCGTAGCCGAACACCTCGTCGCCGCGCGCGAGCAGGCGCGCGCTGAGGTTGGAGCCGATGAAGCCGGCGGCGCCGGTCACGAGGACTCTCATCACAGGCACCCATCCACGCTGGCGCGGGGCAGGGCGCGCTTGACGTCGAACAGCACGGCGGCGGGATTTCCGAACGCGCGCACGCCATCGGCGCCGAGCGCGACGAACTGGTCGTGTGCGACGGCCAGGATGATCGCGTCGTATTTGCTGAGGTCGGGCTTGTCGACCAGCGTGATCCCGTATTCGGACTGCGCATGCGCCGGCGCGACCCAGGGATCGTGCACGTCGACATTGGCGTTGTAGCTGCGCAGCTCGGCGATGATGTCGACCACGCGCGTGTTGCGCAGGTCCGGGCAGTTCTCCTTGAACGCCAGGCCCAGCACCAGGATCCGCGACTGCGTGGTCTGGATGCCGCGCTGCTGCATGAGCTTGACCACGCGGCGCGCGACATGGCTGCCCATGCCGTCGTTGATGCGGCGCCCGGCCAGGATTACATCGGGGTGGTAGCCGATCTGCTGCGCCTTGTGCGTGAGGTAGTACGGGTCGACGCCGATGCAGTGGCCGCCGACCAGGCCGGGACGAAAGGGCAGGAAGTTCCACTTCGTGCCGGCCGCTTCGAGCACCTCGTGGGTGTCGATGCCGAGGCGGTGGAAGATCAGCGCAAGCTCGTTGATCAGCGCGATGTTGACGTCGCGCTGCGTGTTCTCGATGACCTTGGCCGCTTCGGCCACACGGATGCTTGAGGTCTTGTGCGTGCCGGCATGGATGATCATGCGGTACAGCGCATCGACGAAATCGGCCGCTTCCGGCGTCGAACCGGAGGTGACCTTCATGATCGTCTCCAGGCGATGTTCCTTGTCGCCGGGATTGATGCGCTCGGGGCTGTAGCCGGCGCTGAAGTCCTGGTTGAACTTGAGTCCCGACTCGCGCTCGATGATCGGCACGCAGATTTCTTCGGTCGCGCCGGGATAGACCGTCGATTCATAGATCGACACGCCGCCACGCGCGATGGCGCGGCCGACGGTGCGGCTGGCCGCTTCCAGCGGCCGCAGGTCAGGGCGCTTGTACTCGTCGATCGGCGTCGGCACGGTCACGATGAACACGTTGCAGCCGGCCAGTGACGCGGCATCGTCGGCGAACGTGAGGTGCTTGGCGGCGCGCAGTTCGTCCCCGGACACTTCCAGTGTGTGGTCGTGGTGGCTGCGCAATTCCGCCACGCGCTTGCCGTCGATGTCGAAACCCAGCGTCGGCACGACGCGCCCGAACGCCGCCGCCAGCGGCAGGCCGACGTAACCCAGGCCGATCACGGCAATGCGAATGCCATCTTTTGCGGGAAGTGGGGCATTCATGTGCGAGCTGTCCATGTGCGAGCGGTCTGGGAGTGCGCCATAGGCGGGGAGTTTAGCGGACACCATGTTTTCGGAGCGTACCGGGCCGCCGGGCGCGCGCTGTTCGTCGCGGACCGTCGATTGGGATGGGTTGCCGGGCGCTTCGGCAGACGCCGGACCGGCGCACAGGATCCGATCGCCTTGTCGCCATCCGCATCGTCACCATCACGGACGCCTTTCCCCGATGCCAGCTACAACGTGCTGCGGCGCCCATCTCGGCCAGCGCTTTGCGGCCAATGCGCGCCTTGCCCGGATCGCAGCGTTTTCCGCGTTACGTGGGGGATGCAGCGATAGGGTCGGGAACGAGCAATGCGGATTCTGGTGTGCGGAGGGGCGGGTTACATCGGCAGCCACACCTGCGTGGCGCTTGTCGAGCGTGGCCACGACCTGGTCATCGCCGACAGCCTGGTCAACAGCTCGCCGGTGGTGCTGGAGCGGCTGCATGCCATCATCGGCAGCCCTGTCTCCTTCCGCCAGGTCGACCTGCGCGACCGCGCCGCGACGATGGCCCTGTTCGAAGGCGCGCCCTTCGATGCGGTCGTGCATTTCGCGGCGCTGAAATCGGTCGGCGAGTCCTGCGAGCGTCCGCTCGACTATTTCGACAACAACATCGCCGGCACCATCCACCTGCTGCAGGCGATGAAGGCGGCACGCGTGCGACGACTGGTGTTCAGCTCGTCGGCGACGGTGTACGGCGATCCGGACAGTGTGCCGCTGCGCGAAGACGCGCCATTGCGGGTCACCAATCCGTATGGACGCACGAAGCTGGTCATGGAACAGTTGATCGACGACCTGTGCGAACACGATCCGGCTTTCCGCGCGATCAACCTGCGCTATTTCAATCCCGTCGGCGCGCACGCCTCAGGACTGATCGGCGAAGATCCGGGCGGCATCCCCAAC
>JACMKK010000391.1 GCA_014380115.1 Luteimonas sp.
GCTGGTGCCGCTGGACGGCGGCCGCTTTGCGACGTCGGATTTGAACGACCTATATCGCCGCGTGATCAACCGCAACAATCGTTTGAAGCGTCTGTTGGAGCTCAAAGCGCCGGAAATCATCGCCCGCAACGAAAAGCGGATGCTGCAGGAAGCCGTGGACAGCTTGCTGGACAACGGCCGCCGTGGCAAGGCCATGACGGGTGCCAACAAGCGTGCCCTGAAGTCGCTGGCCGACATGATCAAGGGCAAGTCCGGCCGTTTCCGCCAGAACTTGCTGGGCAAGCGCGTGGACTACTCAGGCCGTTCGGTGATCGTGGTTGGTCCGCAGCTCAGGCTGCATCAATGCGGCCTGCCGAAGAAAATGGCGCTCGAACTGTTCAAGCCGTTCATCTTCAACAAGCTGGAACTGCTCGGTCTGGCCACCACAATCAAGGCGGCCAAGCGCCTGGTTGAACAGGAAGTACCCGAGGTCTGGGACATCCTGGAAGACGTGATCCGCGAGCACCCGGTGATGCTGAACCGCGCGCCGACGCTGCACCGCCTCGGCATCCAGGCATTCGAGCCGATCCTGATCGAGGGCAAGGCGATTCAGCTGCATCCGCTGGTCTGCGCCGCGTTCAACGCCGACTTCGACGGCGACCAGATGGCGGTCCACGTGCCGCTGTCGCTGGAAGCGCAGATGGAGGCGCGCACGCTGATGCTGGCGTCGAACAACGTGCTCTCTCCCGCCAATGGCGAGCCGATCATCGTGCCCTCGCAAGACATCGTGCTTGGGCTGTACTACGCCACGCGCGAGCGGATCAACGCGAAGGGCGAGGGCATGAGCTTCGCCAATGTGAGCGAAGTATCGCGCGCCTACGAGACGCGCCAGGCGGAATTGCACGCTAAATGCTGGGTTCGCATCAAGGAAGTCGAAGTCGGCGCCGACGGCGATAGGAAGGAAAAGATCACGCGCTATGAGACGACGGTCGGCCGTGCGCTGCTATCGGAGATCCTGCCGCCTGGCCTGTCGTTCGAACTGCTCAACAAGCCGCTCAAGAAGAAGGAAATCTCCCGGCTCATTAACGTCGGCTTCCGGCGTTGCGGGTTGCGCGAGACGGTGATTTTCGCCGACAAGCTGATGCAGTCGGGCTTCACAATGGCAACGCGGGGCGGCATCTCGTTCGGCGTGCGCGACATGCGCATTCCCACGGTCAAGCAGGAAATGATCGGCGCAGCCGAAGCCGAGGTGAAAGAGATCGAGTCGCAGTACACCTCGGGCCTCGTCACGGTCGGCGAACGCTACAACAAGGTGGTCGACATCTGGTCGCGCTGCGGCGAGCAGGTCGGCAAGGTCATGATGGAGCAACTCGGCGTCGAGGAGACGACCGACCGCCATGGCAAGAAGGTCAAGCAGGAAGCCTTCAACTCCATCTACATGATGGCGGATTCGGGCGCGCGCGGCTCCGCTGCGCAGATCCGGCAGCTGGCCGGCATGCGCGGCCTGATGGCCAAGCCCGACGGCTCGATCATCGAGACGCCGATCACGGCGAACTTCCGCGAAGGCCTGAACGTGCTGCAGTACTTCATCTCGACGCACGGCGCCCGCAAGGGTCTCGCCGACACCGCGCTGAAGACCGCCAACTCCGGCTACCTCACGCGGCGCCTGGTGGACGTGACGCAGGACCTGGTGGTGATCGAGGACGATTGCGGCACGCAGAACGGCGTTTCGATGAAGGCGCTGGTCGAGGGCGGCGAAGTCGTGGAGGCGCTCAAGGAGCGCATCCTCGGCCGCGTGGTCGCGGTCGACATGCCGCACCCGGAGACGCAGGACGTCCTGTTCCCGGCCGGCACGCTGCTCGATGAGGACTCGGTCGATACCATCGACAGCCTCGGCATCGATGAAGTCAAGGTACGCACCACGCTCAATTGCGAGACGCGCTGGGGCGTGTGCTCGAAGTGCTATGGACGCGACCTCGGCCGCGGTTCGCCGGTGAACGTCGGCGAGGCGATCGGCGTGATCGCCGCGCAATCCATCGGCGAACCCGGCACCCAGCTGACGATGCGGACTTTCCACATCGGCGGCGCTGCGAGCAGGACTGCGGTACAGAGCCATGTCGAGGCGAAATCCTCGGGCACGGCGCGCTTCACCGCGACGATGCGCTACGTGCAGAACGCCAAGGGCGACAAGGTCGTGATCTCCCGCTCCGGCGAAGTGATCATCGAGGACGACAACCACCGGGAGCGCGAGCGCCACAAGGTGCCTTACGGCGCGATCCTGTCGGTGACGGACGGCAAGCAGGTCAAGGCAGGCAACAACCTGGCCAACTGGGACCCGCACCACCGGCCGATCGTCTCGGAGTACGCCGGCACGGTGAAGTTCGAGAACGTCGAGGAAGGCACCACCGTCGCCAAGCAGATCGACGACGTCACCGGCCTCTCGACCCTGGTCGCGATCGACCCGAAGCGCCGCGGCAGCGCGGCGTCCAAGGGCGTGCGTCCCTCGGTGAAGATGATCAACGAGCAGGGCGACGAGGTGAAAATCGCCGCCACCGACCACGCCGTGAACATCGGTTTCCCGGTGGGCGCGGTGATCGCGGTGCGCGACGGCCAGCAGGTGTCCGTGGGCGAAGTGCTCGCGCGTATCCCGCAGGAAACCTCCAAGACCCGCGACA
>JACMKK010000392.1 GCA_014380115.1 Luteimonas sp.
CCCGCGCCGGTGCGATCCGTGCCGGGCGATGGCGTCACCTTGCAGGTCGCCGCCTTCGGCGCACGCGGCAATGCCGAGCGCGCGCTGTCGATGCTGCATGGCGCCGGTATCGACGAGGCGCGCCTGCAGGACGGGAACTCGAACGGCCAGAAGGTCTGGCGGCTGCGCGTTGGCCCGGTCGACGCAACCGCGGTTGCGGAACTGACCGCGCGCGTTGCCGGTCTTGGCTTCGGCCAGCCGCAGGTCGTGCGCGAGTAGACTTGCGGGCCTCGCCGTCCGCCGAGCGGAGGGCGACGCTCGATTCCATGCCATACAAATTGACCGAGCTCTACCGATCCATCAAGCCGCTCCACCGGACTGTTCACCAGGCCGATTCACTAGATCCGATCCCACCTTAGAAATTCACCGGTCAGGGATGGCCGTGTTCCCCGGAGTGCCGCTTTCGATGAAGCCGTTGTCGATCAAGAAAACTTCCACCCTCCTCGCCAGTGCCGCGCTGGCCGCGTTGTCCACGCTGGTCGTCGGCCTTGCCCTCGCCCAGTCCCCGCAGCCGCTGCCCAAGCCCGCCGCACCGGCGCTCAGCGATGCCTTGCCGGTGCCGCCGCCGCCGAAAGTGGTCGGCGACACATGGGTGCTGATGGACTACGCCACGGGCCAGGTGCTGGCGGGCGAAAACACCGACAAGCGCGTCGAGCCGGCGAGCATCACCAAGGTGATGACCTCGTATGTGATCGCCGCCGAGATGAAGGCCGGCAAGGTCAAGCCGACCGACGCGGTGATGATGAGCGAGAACGCCTGGCGCAGCGGCGGCGCCGGCACCGACGGCAGCTACAGTGGCTTCGAGGTCAACAAGACAGCGCCGTTGCGCGACATGGAAAAGGGCATGGTGGTGCAGTCCGGCAACGATGCCGCGATCGCGCTCGCCGAGCACGTCGCCGGCAGCGAGGATGCGTTTGCGTCACTGATGAACGCCTATGCGCAACGCATCGGCATGAAGAGCTCGCATTTCGTCAACGCCCATGGCCTGTCGGCCGAGAACCACTATTCGACGCCGCGCGACCTGGCGCTGCTCGGCCGCGCGATGGCGCGCGACTTCCCGCGGGAATACGCCTACAACAAGATCAAGGAATTCACCGTCGGTCCGATCACGCAGCGCAACCGCAACATCCTGCTGTGGCGCGATCCGTCGGTCGATGGCATCAAGACCGGTCATCATTCCGGCGCCGGCTACTGCCTGATGGCCTCGGCCAAGCGCGGCGACCAGCGGCTGGTCTCGGTGGTGATGGGCTCGACTTCGGAGAACCAGCGCGCGGTCGATTCGCAGGCCCTGCTCAACTGGGGCTTCCGCTTCTACGAGACGCACAAGCTCTACGACGCCAACAAGCAGGTCGCGAAGCAGAAAGTGTGGAAGGGCCAAGTCGATGAAGTGCAGCTCGGCCTCGCTGCGCCGCTGCTGGTCAGCATGCCGCGCGGCAAGTACCCACAGCTGAAGCCTTCGATGGACGTGCCCAAGACCCTGATCGCACCGATCAAGAAAGGCCAGAAGATCGGCATGGCCAAGGTGTCGCTGGACGGCAAGGTGATCGCGCAGGCGCCGCTGGTGGCGTTGAACGCGGTCGAAGAGGGCGGCTTCTTCACGCGCCTGTGGGACGAATTCATGATGTGGTGGGAGTCGGTCTGATCGCATTCGCGTGCGACTCCCTCGCAACTAGCGGAGGCCGGCGAAAGCCGGCCTTTTTGCGTTCCGGCTCTTGCGCAGCATTGCTAACGATGGAAAAAGCCGCACTCGAAGCGTCCTGTCGACCCAATACGCACGGCTCCGGTGGCCCCCACCCTAACCCTCCCGCGCAAGCGGGGGGAGGGAATGGTTTCGGGCATCGCTGGCTCCCGCAGGCCAGCTGTTAGCCCCTTCCCCCGCGCAGCGGGGGAAGGTTGGGATGGGGGTGAGTGGATCCGGCGATCGCCACGCGAGGCAGTGCATCGAACG
>JACMKK010000393.1 GCA_014380115.1 Luteimonas sp.
AGGCCGTAAAGCGCGACGGCATAGTCGACGCGGCTGCGCGATGCCGCCAGCGGCGCGATCCAGCCGCCCTGGCTTCCACCGACGTATCCGACGCGCGAGAACGCATCCGGACGCAGGCGGCGCGCCTCGGCCAGCGCGGCGATGGCATCGCCGGCGAGGAGATCGAAGTCCTGCGTGTATTCGCCCTGCGAGCGGCCGGTGCCACGCTTGTCGTAGACGAAGACCGCGACGCCCTGGGAGGGGAGCAGGTATTGCATGGCATTGGCATCGACTGCCGAGTCGTGTTCCGACCCATGCACGAGCACCGCCAGCGGCACCGGTCCCGTCGTCGCGACGGGCATCACCAGCCGCCCCTGCAACGTCAGTGCGCCGCTCTTGAAACTCGTGTCTTCGATCTGCAGTGGAATCTTCGTCGCGATGCCGTCCGGTCCGCCTTGCAGGCGGAATTGCATGCGGCCCTTCGCGCAGGGCTCGAACTTCACGCTCGCGACGATGGGTCCGTCCTTGCGCCAGCCTTCCATCCCCGTCAGTTCCGCAGCGTCGGTCGCCTCGAAGCGGCCGCTGCGGCCATCGATGAAGCGATAGCGCAGGCCATGGTCGGATCGCGACAGCGACGCGATCTCGCCATCATCGAATTGCCAGGCGCCGCTCTGACAGGCGAGGTCCGCCGGTGGTGGCGGTGGCTCGTCTTCGCCGCATCCCGCAACCAACAGCGCGGCGAGCAGGCTGGCACATCCGGCGATCCGCACGGCGGAGTGATCGAACGACAGCATGGCGGCTCCTTGTCCTCGGAATGGATCGAGACTAGCAATGATCGTGGCGCGAACGCCGTGCCAGAAGTCAGCACGCTGGCCGCAGTGACGTTGCAGCGTTTGCATGCGCCCTAGCCGGTCGGCAAAGTCGCGAGCGTCTCGCCGAGGAACGCCGCATCGGGCCCGTAGCGGCGCTCAGCGAACACGATGCCGTCGCCGCCGACCAGCACGACGCCGCTGCAACGCGTGCCGTAGCGCTCGCCGCGCACGAACGGCGGCGAGAGGGCGCGCTCCAGTTCCAGGCCGACGCCGGTGTCGGGCAGGGCGGCATCGGCTGCTGGCGTGGTGTCGGCGAGCGCAGCGAACAGTGGCGTCAGCACCACCGCATCGTGTGCGACGTCGGCTTCGGCGGCCGGCGATGCCAGCCACGCCGTGAGCGCACGGGTTGCAAGGCTGCTCTTCGGCCATGGAGCGTCGAACGCGCCGTTCGACATCGCGTGCACGCCGGGCGCGACCGCGTGCATGGCAAAAGCGGGATGGTTGCTCGCGAATGCGAGCGCTTCGCCTTGCCACGCGATCAGGTTGAAACGGCCATAGTCCTGTGCAGTCGGCTGCAACGCCGAGACATAGGCGGCGGCGTCGAGGTCACCGCGCACGAACTCGCGCACCAGCGCGCCGCGAGAGCGCGGCGATTGTTCGGCGGCCAGTCCTGCGCGCACATTGGTCACCGCGGCCAGGCGGCCACGCGTGCAGGCCTGCAACCAGCTGCCACCGGCCTGCAGGTCGCGGCCGCCGTAGACATCGCTCGCATCCGGATCGAAACCCGCCGCCGCCGTCGGCCGCGCATGGAGCTCGTCGCGATTGGCGATCAATGCCAATCGATAGCGTGGGTGGACCTGCCAGGCAAGCGCGATCAGGCACATGCCGCGATGCTAGTCGATGTCCGCGTGCCGCAGAGCGTTGACAGCGTGATGGAAGCGCTGTATATAACTTATTAGTTAATTAACCAAGTGGTTCAGTTCATGCCGGCGGACCCGCTCAGCACCACACTCGCGGCGTTGGCCGATCCCACCCGGCGCGCGATCCTCGCGCGCCTCGCGCTCGGCGAGACCTCGGTGACCGAGCTCGCGGCGCCGTTCGCGATGAGCATGCCGGCGATCTCCAAGCACCTGAAGGTGCTCGAGCGCGCCGGCCTGATCGCGCGCGGTCGCGAGGCGCAGTGGCGGCCGCGCAGGCTGGAGGCCGGACCACTCCGAGACGTCGCCCACTGGCTCGAGCACTACCGCGCGTTCTGGGAGGCGAGCTTCGATCGCCTCGAAATCTATCTCGCCGAGCAGCAGCAGAAGGCCAGACCTCGTGTTCGAAAAAAATAAGCTGCGCGTGCACATGAATTCCACATTGAACGCATACCGGGCTACACCGGATGGACGTGGCCTTAACCCGGAGAACGCCATGATGAAGACCATGCCTGCGAACGCGAGTCGCGACTGATGCGCAAGACCTACCGAGGCAGCTGCCATTGCGGCGCCGTGCGCTTCGAATGCGAGCTCGACCTGTCGGATGAAACCAGCCGCTGCAATTGCTCGTCCTGCGGCAAGGGCCGCTTCTGGAAATCCATCGTGCAGCCCGATGCGTTCCGCCTGCTCGAAGGCGCCGATGCGCTGAGCGACTACCAGTTCGGCGAACGCCGCATCCATCACATGTTTTGCAGTCGCTGCGGCGTCAAGACGTTCGGAAGGGTAAGGAGCGATGACGCAGGCGAGTTCATTGCGATCAATGTGGCCTGTCTCGATGATGCCACCGACGCGGAACTGTCGGATGCGCCCATCGTCTATCAGGACGGCCGGCACGATCGTTGGGAACGCGCACCGGCCGAAACGTCCTATCTCTGATCAGGAGCGACAGCATGTCCGACAGCAACGGCCACGGCCGCGAGGAAGCCGGTTACGAACTCGAGATCGTCCGCGTGTTCGATGCGCCGCGCGACCTGGTCTATCAGGCCTGGACCGATCCGGAGCGCATGGCGCAATGGGCGGCGCCGCACGGCTACACGATCACGCATAGCGAAGGCGAGATCCGCCCGGGTGGCGCGTGGCGATCGTGCATGCGTTCGCCGGATGGCGAGGATTTGTGGCTTGGCGGCGTCTATCGCGACGTCGTCGAGAACGAGCTGCTGGTGTTCACCCACGCCTGGGACGACGCCGAGGGCAAGCCCGGTCGCGCGACGCTCGTCACCGTGACGTTCGAGGACGAGGAAGGCGGCACGCGCATGAGGTTCCGGCAGAGCGGATTCGAGGCGGTCGCCGATCGCGACGGACACCGCGACGGCTGGAGCCAGGGCTTCGAACGCCTTGCCGCAATACTGTCTCGAACCTCTGGTGCGCCCGCATAGCTCGAAGGCATGGACAGGACCGTGCGCTGCTGTCGATCGCCGTGGTCATGGGCGCGGGCGGTTGAGACCGCAGGTTGCGCGCGCATCGTCCGCGCAGCGTTTTCGAACTGCGCGTCCACGCCTGCAGCCAACCGGTGCTGCTGATAGGCACTCCAGGCGTCGCACGTGCCCGCGGACCGGCCTGCGACTGCGTCATCCATGGTTCGCTTGCAGTCACCATCCACCGAGGAGGATCCATGCAGTACGTCGACGGTTTCGTGGTACCCGTGCCGAACAAGAATCTCGCGGCTTATCGCCGCCTGGCGCGGAAGGCCGGCAAGATCTGGATGGAATATGGCGCACTCGCGTACGTGGAATGCGTCGGCGATGACGTCAAGCCGGGCAAGGTCACATCGTTCCCGCAGAGCGTAAAGCTCAAGCCGGATGAGACCGTCATCTTTTCGTGGATCGTCTACAAGTCACGCGCCCATCGCGACCGCGTCAACAAGCAAGTCATGGCCGATCCCCGCCTCGCCGGCATGGACCCGAAGACGTTGCCGTTCGACGGCAAGCGCATGATCTGGGGCGGCTTCAAGGGACTGGTCGAATACTGAAGCGACCCTTCCGGCGCGGGGCGGCAGCATGGGCCGCCCCAGCGTGCGATAAACGCTTAAGCATATCCTTGACTATTGCCCTCGGCGGCTTAAACTTAAGGCCATGCTTAACCAAACGCCGTCCCTCGATCGCGTCTTCCAGGCCCTCGCGGACCCGACCCGCCGGGCCATGGTGGAGCGGCTGAGCCGCGGCCCGGCGTCGGTCAGCGAGCTTGCCAAGCCGCTGGCCATGTCGCTCCCGGCGGTGTTTCAGCACCTGCAGGTGCTGGAGGCCAGCGGACTGGTGCGCTCGGAAAAGGTCGGCCGCGTGCGCACCTGCCGCGTCGAGCCGGAGGCGCTCAGCGTCGCGGAACAATGGATCAACGAGCGCCGTGCGGGCTGGGTGCGCCGCCTCGACCGGCTCGGTGTGTTCCTCGCCGAATCCGCAGCTTCGGACAAGCCCGGTCCTGACCAGACCTGACCCGA
>JACMKK010000394.1 GCA_014380115.1 Luteimonas sp.
AGCATCGATATCGTGCCGCACGGCAGCGGCTGCGAGCTCACCCTCACCCATCGCATGGCGCCGGAATGGAAGGACTACGCCGAGCGCACGCAAGCGGGCTGGACGACCATCCTGGAAAGCCTCGCGCGCGCGCTTGCCGCCGTGCAAGGAGCGGAGACGCGATGACGCGCTCGGCGACGCCAGCGCGCTTCGACGCGAACGAGGAAGACACGATGAAATTGCACGATGCCCTCATCGCCAAGGCGGAAATGCTGATCCGCAGGCCGGTAGCCGAGGTGTTCGAGGCCTTCGTCGATCCCGCCATCACCTCGCGCTTCTGGTTCACGCGTGGTAGCGGAAGGCTGGAAGCAGGCAAACGGGTCACGTGGCACTGGGACATGTACGGCATCGAGGTCCAGGTGCTGGTCAAGGCGATCGAACCTGGCTCGAGGATCCTGATCGAATGGTCATCGGCGGATGAAGTGCCGACTGCGGTGGAATGGACTTTCACCGAGCGTGCCGACGGCGCAACCTTCGTCAGCATCGCCAACTCCGGTTTCAGCGGCAACGCGGATGAAATCATCACCCAGGCCCTCGACTCGACCGGAGGCTTCGCGCTCGTCGTCGCGGCCCTGAAGGCGTGGCTGGAACACGGCATCGAACTCAATCTCGTCGCCGATCGATTCCCCGATCACGGCGCCGACACGGAGCAGAAGCAATGAACGACAGCGCCTACGCCGTCCGCGTGTCCGAAGACACCGTGCGCATCGAGCGCACCCTGCCCGGCCCGATCGAACGCGTCTGGGCCTACCTCACCGAATCGGACAAGCGCAGGCAATGGCTCGCCTCGGGCGACATGACGCTGCGCGTCGGCGAACCGGTCGAACTGTTGTTCCGCCATGCCGAACTGTCCGAGGCGCCGGGCGATCCTCCGCCGCGATTCGAGGCGATGAAGGAAGGACACCTCAACACCGGCCATATCACCGCTTGCGAACCGCCACGCCTGCTCGCCTACACCTGGGGTGAGAACCATGGTGATCCGTCCGCAGTGCGCTTCGAACTCGTCGAGCGCGGCCACGCAGTGCTGCTGACCGTCATCCATACCCGCCTCGACGGCCGCGACACGATGCGCAGCGTCGCTGGTGGCTGGCATACGCACCTCGACATCCTGGCCGACCGGATGCACGGGCGCGTGTCGCCGGATTTCTGGACTGCGTACACGAAGCTCGAGCGCGAATACGCGGTGCGCCTGGATACGAACGCACCCTCCGGGCTCTTGCGCTAATCGTCGCGAACGTCTCCTGCCCGCGACAGGTTCCGGCTCCTGCCGACTGCACTATCGAGCGAGAAACCCCATGAAGATCAAACTGGGCAGCGTGATGGTGGACGACCAGGACAAGGCGCTGGCGTTCTATACCGATGTGCTCGGCTTCGTCGAGAAGCACAACATCCCCATGGGCGGCGCCAAGTGGCTGACGGTCGTGTCTGCGGATGCACCGGACGGGGTCGAATGGCTGCTCGAACCGACCGGTTATCCGTTCGCCAGGACCTTCCAGAAAGCGCTGTTCGACGCCGGCATTCCGCTCACCGCGTTCGCGGTCGACGACGTGCAGCGGGAATACGAGCAGCTGCAGGCGCATGGGGTGGTATTCCGCGCGCCGCCTGCGCAGATCGGGCCGACGATCGTTGCGCAGTTCGACGATACGTGCGGCAACTACATCCAGATCTATCAGGGCTGAGCTCTGCTCCTCCCCCTGCGACTGCAGGGGGAGGCTGGGAGGGGTGTCGTAGGCGCTGGCGCTGCTTCCGGAGAGTAATGCCTGATCCGCCG
>JACMKK010000395.1 GCA_014380115.1 Luteimonas sp.
ACGCCTTTGGTGCGCAGTCCCTTGAGCTGATCGGCGCGATAGATGAACTGCGCGCCGGACTGCTTGGCCAACGCGTCGAGGGCGGTCACCAGGTCACTGGCTGGAACGTTGATCTGCCCGACAGGCGCAGCCTGCGCTTGAGCGGAAAGCGAAACCAGGCAGGCCATGGCGAGTGGAAGAACACGGATTCGACTGGACAAAGGACCCTTCCCCAAAGGCGCGGAGCACGTCCGCTTCATGGATTACGAGACGAACGAGCGCTGCAAATCCCACCCGCCTCTTGCCGGCGATCCCGAATGACTGCGCCACCATGAAACGGTGCCATGCCGGAATGCGCGAGCGCGCGGATCATCGCGGACGCATTGACTGCTCTTTTGCGTGCCGCCTGCACGGGACCACTGGGGCGTTTGGCCCGATCCGCGCTATCGGCTATGCAGCACGATGACATCACCGTCGCGCTCCACGCGGATCGGGAAGCCCTGCTCCAGCAGCCGCACGAAGACCTCGGTGTTCGACCAACGGAAATTGCCGCCGATTCGCATAGCCCCGACTTCGCCGTCCGCGATGACGATCTTGCGCATGTTGTAGCGGTTGAACTCGGCGGCGGCGGCGGCCAGCGAAGTGTCGTGGAAGGTGAGGAAGCCGTCGCGCCAGCTCAGGTATTGCTCGGCTTCCTGCAGGGTTCCGGAGCGCACCAGGATGCGGGCGTCGTTGGCCAGGGCGACGCTTCCGGCGGGCAGCAGCGTCGAGGGTTGCCGGCGCCCATCCGGGCCTGGGTCCGATTCCAGTCGTACCAGGCCCTCGGTTACGACCACGCGCAATCCGCCGCGGTCGCGGCGCACGGAGAAGCGGGTGCCGACCGCGACCACGCGATGGCCGCCGGCAGACACGACGAAGGGTCGACCGGGGTCCTTGGCGGCGTGGAAGTAAGCCTCGCCCTGCTGCAGTTCGACTTGGCGCTCGCGCCGGGACAGGGCCACGAGGATGCGGCTGTCGCTGCTCAACTCGGCCTGGGAACCATCGGCGAGCGACATCGACTCCATATCGCCCATTGCGGTGCTGTAGGACACCGGCTGGACGGTCGGGTAGTAGCGCCAGCCCAAGGCCAGCGATCCGGTCAACAGCAAGGTGACGGCAGCCACGGCAAAGCCGATCCGCCGAGGCTTCGCGGCGCGTTGGCGCGGCGCGAAGATCAGTTTGGCGGCGTCGATGGGCGTGAGCCCCGGCGCGGGAATCTCGGTAGGGGGGCCGGCCTGCGATCGAACCGCCGGCGACTCCATGTCCATGCCACGCGGCCCGAGCTGGTACCCCGTCCATTGCCCGCGCGGCGGCACGACACCGCGTGGCAGGCCTGCGCCGAGCGCCTTCAAGCGATCGGCTTGCCGCCACGCCTCTTCCAGGCGCACGAACGCGACACGGTGGGCAGTGGATGCAGCCAGCCAGGCCTCGAGTTCCGCTTGGTCGCGCTCCGACCAGCGACCCGCATCGCGCGAGGCGAGCCACGCCGCGGCGGTGCGTTCAATCTGTCTGCTGCTGATCATGTCCGGTTCCTTGTTCGGTCTCAGCGGCGCCGGGGCGTCCACCTCGATGCGCCTGTCCGTTGGCGTAGAAGTATTCGGCGATCAACCGGACACCTTTGGCGACTTGCTTCTCAATCGTCTTCTCACTGATGCCAAGCCGCGCCGCGACCTCCTTCTGCGGCAATTCCTCGACCCGGCGTAGCCAGACCACCTCGCGGCAGCGGTCGGGCAGGCAGTCAAAGGCCTCGGACAGCCGTTTCAGGACCTGCCGCGCGTCCAACCGTCGTTCGGGAGAGATCTCGTCTACCAAGACGTTCAACGCGTCCAAATCACCCACCGTGTCGATCGAAACAATGCGCGCTCGGCGCAGCCGATCGGTCATCAGGTGCCTTGCCGTGGCGAACATGAACGACTTGGGCGTCGCCGGACGCAGCTTGCCGGCCGCTTCGTAGATGCGGACGTAGGTTTCCTGGCGCAGGTCATGGATATCGTCGCGATTGAACCAGTTGCGCCGCAGGTAGCACACCAACGCATCCTCGTGGAGGAGGATTTCGCGAGCGAACCAGACATCCAGCGTTTCGTCCATTCCGTCACAGTATCGTCAATGGGGCATCGATGAAGAAACGCGCATGGACGCCGCCGCGCGGGATCATGCCTGTTCGTTCGTCATGGATGGGTACGGCCTGGCGAACGCGATCTGCTGCGAGCCATGGCGGTGTCTTGCGTGCGAATGCCGATGCCGACTTCCTGGGATGTCCACCGAATGGTCCTGTCTCCAACGTTTTCCGGCTTTTGCCGTGCGGTGTTACTCGCCCTCCTGGCATTGGGCTGGTCGGAAAGCCCGGCCGCCCGCGCTGCGCCGCCAGAAGCAGCGACGGCGCACGGCGCCTACGAGTACTACGCGATCGGCGATCTCAAGGCGACCAGGCCCGAAAAGACCGAGCCCGGCCTGATGCTGGTCGGCGGCGGCGAATGGCCTTACGACGCCTTCCGCTGGATGATCAAGAAATCAGGACACGGCCATATCGTGATCCTGCGGGCTTCCGGCGCGGCCGAAGCTCAAGATGAGTTCTATAAGGACATCGGCGGGGTCGCCTCTGCGCAAACCTTCGTGTTCAGCGATCGCAGCGCGGCCAGCGATCCTCGCGTCCTCGCGGCGATCCGTAAGGCCGATGGCGTCTTCATTGCCGGTGGCGACCAGTCGAACTATGTCCGTTACTGGAAAGACACTCCGCTGAGCGCCGCGCTCGACCAGCACGTCCGCGATGGCAGGCCCATCGGCGGCACGAGTGCCGGACTGGCCATCCTCGGTGCCTACTCCTACGGCGCGATGGATGGCGGCAGCCTGCTGTCGGAGGTGGCCTTGCAGGATCCATTCGGTCCTGAGGTCACCCTGGTAGACGATTTCCTGCACATGCCGTGGCTGGACAAGGTGATCACGGACAGCCATTTCGGCAAGCGCGAGCGCCTGGGCCGGCTGATCGCGTTCGTGGCGCGCCTGTCGAAGGAGCAGCACAGGACGGACCTGGCGGGTATCGGCGTGGACGAGAACACCGCGCTGTGCATCGATGGCGACGGCGTCGGCAGGGTCTTCTCCGGCAGCGGGGGCTACGCCTGGCTGGTGCGGCCGCAACGCCAGGCCGACGTGGTGGTTGCCGGCGAGCCGCTGACATTCCGTGGCGTGCCGGTGGTCGGCGTCGGTCCGCACAGCAGGCTATCCCTGAAGGACTTTGCGGTGGAACAGCCCGCGTTCACCTCCACTTACGATGTCGAGCATGGTCGCCTGGAAGACCGTTCGCGTGGCGCTCAGGGGTTGAAAGGGCAGGCCGCCCGCTAAAGCCCCGCCAGCCCGACGAGACGGTGATCGAGCAACTTGGGGGGGTGTGACGATGCCACCCTCGACACGAACGGGCGCGTCTGGCCGCCATCCAACACCCGAAGGCATGGCCAGCGGCTGGGTCGCCGTCGATGTTGCCGCACACGCGCCTTCGTGCTCCAACGACAAGCTCGCCGCGCCGGGTGTTGCGGACCTGGAATAGGCCGGGCGGCGCCAGACTGAGGGGTCCGATCCTGGCCAGGGGGCGGCCGTCGGTCGGTGTCGGGGCAGGTTTCCGGTTCCGGATCAGCGTTGACAGGGAAAGCCGCTCACGTCAAAATCGCGGGCTGTTTCATGGGTTTGCATTACAGCGGGCCCCAAATACAGCCGGAGGGATACCCAAGCGGCCAACGGGGGCAGACTGTAAATCTGCTGGCTTACG
>JACMKK010000053.1 GCA_014380115.1 Luteimonas sp.
AGCTGAGCGAGAGGCGCGCGATCTTGTTGATGCCGCCTTGCGGCGCCGCTGCCAGCGTTCGGTCGACTTCGAACGCGTTTTTGAGGCCGCGCAAGCGTCGGCGCGCGAGGCCGGGGTCGATGCTGCACAGTTGCTCGCGGGCCTGCGCACGATCAGCCAATGGCGCCGCCAGTACGCCACGCGTTCGCGCCGGCCCTCCGAATGGGCGGGCGCATTCGCGCAGCTGCTGCAGTCGATCGGCACGTTTTCTGCAGTTGGCCCAGGTGCTGCCGACCCCGCCCTGGACTCTTCTGAGTTCCAGGCACTCGCTCGTTGGCAGGAATTGCTGGCAGAGTTCGCTTCGCTCGATCGAACCATGGGTCGGCTCGCTGCCGCCGCCGCGCTCGGCAAGCTTGAGCGCCTCGCCCGACAAACCATATTTCAGCCGGAAGGTGGCGCGCCGCCAGTGCAAGTGCTGGGCGTGCTCGAAGCCAACGGTTTGACGTTCGATCACGTGTGGATCATGGGGCTGACCGCCGAAGCGTGGCCGCCACCATCACGGCCCAATCCGCTGTTGCCGATCGAGTTGCAACGTGCCGCGCGAATGCCTGGTGCAGGCGCCGCGACGGAGTTGCAGCGGGCGCGGCGACAGTTGGATCAGCTCTTGCAGTCTGCTGCTGAAGTTGTTGTCAGCCACATCACGGTCGAGGCGGATCGCAAGGTCGCACCCAGCCCGCTGATCGCTTCCTTCGAATCATGGGTGGCGTTGCCGCCCGCTGTACGCCTGATCGACGCGATGGCCGCCGCGGCACTGACATCGTTAGTTGATGCAGTCGCGCCGCCGTGGCGCCCTGTTCTTCCACTGCGAGGGGGCGCCTCGGTTCTGCAGAATCAGGCGGCGTGTCCGTTTCGGTCGTTCGCGATGCATCGCCTGCATGCCCGCGCGATCGAATCGCCGCATGACGGTTTCGACTATCGCGAGCGCGGCCAGTTGGTGCACGACACGCTGGCGGCGTTCTGGACTTCGTTGCCCGAGCCGACTCGCGACGTACTGGCCGCGCTGCCGGAACCGCAGCGTCGCGCATCGCTGTACGCCGCCGCAGAGGCGGCGCAGCTGCGGCTGCAGCGACGGCGCGGCACGTTATCGGCCGCGCTGACTCGGCTCGAGACGGTGCGCTTGGTGCGCGTGATCGAACAATGGTTGCAGCACGAGATTGCGACTCGCTCGGCGTTCCGGGTGGTCGCGATCGAAGATGCAAGGACGATGCAGGTCGGCCCGCTGACACTTGCTGCCCGGCTCGACCGCGTCGATGAATATCCGGACGGCGCGCGGATCGTGATTGATTACAAGACCGGGGCCACGAAAAATGTCGGCTGGTTCGACGAGCGACCGGACGAGCCCCAGCTACCGCTCTACCTGACTGCGTCAGAGCCGGCGGCGCGGGCAATCGCATTGGCGCGCGTGCGCGCTGGCGATGTCGGTTTCAATGGTCTGGCGGCAGACAGCACGCTGCTGCCGAGCAAGTCACACCAGTGGAAGGATCGATTTCCAACCTGGAGCGCGCTGGTGGACCACTGGTCGGTTGTGCTCGAACGTCTGGCACTGCAGTTCGCGGCCGGCGATGCTGAGGTAAGACCGAAGCGACTGCCGCAGACGTGTCGCTACTGTGATCTGCCGACTCTGTGCCGGATCAACGCGCGCGGCGGTGCCGTGATTACCGCCGTTGTCGAAGACGAGGACGGCACGCCATGGGTGCGCGATGAAGAATGACGCACTGAAGCGTGAAGGTCCCAAGCAAACCGACGCGCAGCTGCCGCTGGCTTTGCAGGAAGCCGAGCCGGCACTCGATGCGCCACCGGATGCACCTGCCGCGCTGACATTGCGCGACGAAGACTCGATAGCACGCTCCACAGCGCTGGACGCGACCCAAAGCTTCATCGTTCGCGCGCCTGCCGGGTCGGGCAAGACCGAGCTGCTGACCCAGCGTGTGCTCGCGCTACTTGCACGCGCCGACGCGCCGGAGGAGGTCGTGGCAATCACCTTCACTCGCAAGGCGGCGGCGGAAATGAAGGATCGTCTACTGCATGCACTTTCGCGCGCGGCGCAGGAAGGCGGCATGCCGGTCGAGCCGCACCACGCATTGACGATGCAACTCGCGCAGCGAGCATTGCTGCGCGACCGCGAACGCGGATGGGAGCTGACCGCCAATCCGGCGCGGCTCAGGGTGCAGACCATTGACGCGCTGGCGCTGTGGCTGGCCCAGCAACTGCCGATCACCACGCGCTTCGGCGGCATTACGCGCGTCACCGAGCAAGCCGACCTGTTGTACAGCGCTGCAGCGCACGCAACGATGGCGCTGATCGACAGCGAGGAAGCGCAAGGAAGCGGCATCGCCCTGAAAATCGAGCACCTGCTGACACATCTCGATAACGACTGGCCAC
>JACMKK010000396.1 GCA_014380115.1 Luteimonas sp.
ACGCCCGCGATCATCGCCTCGCGCGTCCAGGTCACGCCGCCTTTGTCGTGGTAGAACTCGACGTCGGGCGCGAAATAGCCGGCGTGCTGCTGCAGCCGGCCCGGCGCATCGCAATGGTTGAACGCGTCGAACACGGCGGTGTCGAGTGCGGAGATCGTGCCGAGCAAGGGATCCGCCGAAGGAGCGGCCGATGGCGGGGTGTCCGACGCGGATGCGACCCGGGCTCCGGGCAAGGCGCATGCCAGCACGGCGATCATGCGAAGGGCCAGTCTGTTCATGCGTGTCTCCGGGAAGCTGTCGCGATCGACGTTACGCAGAGCCACGACGTACCGTCGCTCGAACGATGCTCTCAGGCATCGCACCGCGTCCGGTAGTGAGCAAGGTCATGCCGAACCGCTATTCGGCGGTCGTCGGGTCGATGATCGTACTGACCTCGGAGACCCGGTTGGCGGGGAAACCGCCTTGCCGGGCATGCTCGCGCACCATCGCTTCGTCCGCTGCGATGTAGACGCAATAGATCTTGTCGCCGGTGACATAGCTCTGGACCCATTGGATCTGCGGTCCCATGTTGCTGAGCACGCCGCAGGATGTCTGCGAGATGCCCTTGAGTTGCTCGGACGACAGCTTCCCGGCGCCCGGTATGTCGCGCTCGATGACGTACTTCGGCATGGCACTCTCCTCGAAAGCGACCGGATCGAGCGGGTCGCGGATCCGGAGGCTGGTGGCGCGCACTTCAGCGCTGACAGAACCAACAACGCCGCATCGCGGCAGGAGCGGTCAGTCGCGAACGCATTCGCAATGGCTGAGACCCGCCCGGCTACACTGTTTGCATGACCGGAACCGCCCTGCTCCTGACCTTGTTGCTGATCGCCGTGGTCCTGGCCCTCGTGCTGCTGATCGCCCTGCTGCTGCGCAGGCCGGATGGGCGGCTGGAGTTGTCGCTGCGTGAGGAGCAGCGAATCGGACGCGGCGAGTTGCGCGACCAGCTCGACAGCCTGTCGCTGCAGCAGGAGCAGCGCATCGAAGGGTTCGGCGGGCGGCTGGATACGCTGCGCGAAACGCTCAACGACGACGCGCGCAAGGCGCGCGGCGAGCAGACCGAGGCGCTGCGCAGTTTCGCCGCCGCGCTCGACGCCCGCGTCGGCGAGCTGACCCGCAACAACGCCGAGCGCCTCGGCGAGCTGCGAACGACGCTCGAGAACAAGCTGCGCGAACTGCAGGTCGACAACGCCGCCAAGCTCGAGCAGATGCGCGCCACGGTCGACGAGAAGTTGCAGACCACCTTGGAAACGCGGCTCGGCGAATCGTTCCGGCTGGTGTCCGAGCGGCTCGAGCAGGTGCAGCGCGGGCTCGGCGAGATGCAGCAGCTGGCCACCGGCGTCGGCGATCTCAAGCGCGTGCTGACCAACGTGCGCACGCGCGGCACGTTCGGCGAAGTGCAGCTCGGCGCGCTGCTCGAGCAAGTGCTGACCATCGAGCAGTACGAGACCAACTGCATCACCGTGCCGGGTAGCAGCGAACGCGTCGAGTTCGCGGTGCGCCTGCCGGGCACGCATTCGGACAAGCCGATCCGGCTGCCGATCGACGCCAAGTTCCCGCGCGAGGATTACGAGCGGCTGATGGACGCGCAGGACCGCGTCGACGTGGAAGCGGTGGCGGTATCGTCGGCTGCGCTCGAGCGCCAGGTCAGGATCGAAGCCAAGCGCATCTGCGAGAAATACGTGGCGCCTCCGCATACCACCGATTTCGCGCTGCTATTCCTGCCGACCGAAGGACTCTATGCGGAAGTGCTGCGGCGACCCGGCCTGTTCGAGAGCCTGCAGCGCGATCAGCGCGTGATCCTGGTCGGGCCGACGACGCTGCTGGCGTTGCTCAACAGCCTGCAGATGGGGTTCCGTACGTTGGCGATCGAGCAGCGTTCGAGCGAGGTCTGGCAACTGCTGGGTACGGTCAAGGCCGAGTTCGGCAAGTTCGCCGGCATCCTGGAGAAAACGCGCGACCAGCTGGACACGGTGCGCAACAGCATCGACAAGGCCGGCGTGCGCACGCGCGCGATCGAAAAGCAGCTGAAGGGCGTGGAGACGTTGCCGGGGATCGAGGCACAGAAGATGCTCGAGGACGACTCGGAGACATGACCGTGGGAGCGCAGGCGTAAACCTGGCGGTAAACCTTACGGCCCACCCACTCCAGGAATGATCGGCATCGCGTCCGCTGGCACCGTCGGATTGGCTTCGTCGTCGCGCAGATAGTCGGGCAACCCGTCATCAGCCTCGCCCGGCTGCTTGCGGTCGCCGGAGATCTGGTAGTTGCGACGCTGCAGCCACGAATCGCGGAACAGCGCGTACTCGTCGGCGGCGCCCTCGCGCAGGCTGTCGAGGGGCAGCAGTTGCGTACGCACGTCGACCAGTTGCAGGCCCTGGGTGAACACGCGCACCTTGTCTTCTTCGATCTGGCGGATCGGCGAGAGCTGGCCGTCGCCGACCAGGCCGAACACGTCGCGCACGGTGCGCGGGCCGAACAGTGGCAGCTCGACGTAGCGCGATTTCTTCCAGCCCCAGACGCCGAGCGTCTGGCCGAGGTCCTCGCCGCTCTTGTTGGGGATGCGGAGCTTCGTCGCAGGATCGAAGAATCCGGCCACACCGATCGTGCTGTTGACGACGAAACGGCCGAGCGACTGCCCGGCCTGTTTCGGCTTGCCCTGCAGCAGTGCGTTCAAGGCGCTGACCGGCTGGCCGAGGTTGTTGAAGAAATTGCTCACGCCTAGTCGCACAGGACGCGGCGTCACCTCGACGTAGGCCTTGGCCAGCGGCTTGGCGATCGCACGGTCGACGACATTGTTGAACGCATGCGTGCGGCGGTTGAGCTTCTCCCACGGATCGTAGACGGCCGGCATTTCGGCCGGCGCGGGCAGGGTGGGATCGGCGATCGGGTCGTACTCGCCGGCGGGCGGGCCATAGAGGGCGTTGTAGTCGTCTTCAGCCTGCGTGCGCATATTGGCGGCCGCATCGGCCGGCGGCATCGACGACCTTCTCGAAGAAATAAACCCGGCGGCCGACAATCCGGGAATTGGTTTGCACCTGGCCGGCGGAATTGCGGGCCACGGCGGCATAAAGTCCCGACTTCGCGGAATCGATGTTCAGTTTGAAAGTGGACCACGTCCCGAGCGGGTACTGCGTCGTGGCGCCAACCAGCGCAATCGGCGCACCGTTGCGGAACCAGTCCCACGCCGGCAGGGGATTGCCCGTGGCCCTGACGCCGATCTCCTCGTAGAGCG
>JACMKK010000397.1 GCA_014380115.1 Luteimonas sp.
CAGATCATCGCCTACGACCTGCCGTTCATCTTCTCGGCGCTGGTGCCCGTCCTGCTCGCGGGCTCGCTCCGCCTCTCCGACATCGCTGTCGCACAGGACTCCCGCCCGGCTGCGGCGCGCTGCCCGCGCGCTGGTAGTCGCGGCGGCGACGGATGCGGTGCACGCGCTCGGCGATGTTGGTGGCGCCGAAATACGCCGCGAATGCGCGCACCAGTGCATCGGCGCCCTGCGGCGGAACCTCGCTGAGCCGTTGCGCCAGTGCATCGACGGGGGCATCGGCTTCGCGCCGCGCGATCGCCATGCGCCGCACCGATTCGACTTGTTCGAGCAAGGCCGGCGACGCCTGCTCGGCCAGCATCTGGCCGACCATTGCTCCGAGCCGGCGCACGTCGTCGCGTAGCAGCGCGTCGGTTTCGAGGAAATCGATCTCGCGCAGCGATTCGCCTTCGCCGGGGACGGTAATGCCGTTCATTTCACCCGCTTGCCATGCTTGACGACGATATCGACGCGCTGCAGCAACGCCACTTGTTTCAGTACGTCGCCTTTCACGGCGATGATGTCGGCGTACTTGCCCTCGCTGACGGTACCGTAGTCGCGATCGGCCTTCATCGCCACCGCTGGCCAATAGGTTGCCGCGCGGATCGCGTCGATCGCCGGCACGCCGAGTTGGTTGACCCAGACGTCGAGTTCGTTCCAGGTACTGCCGCTGTGGAACTTCATCGGGATGCCGGAATCGGTGCCGACCAGCATCAGCACGCCGGCCTCGCGCAACTGCTGGAACTTGCGCTTCAGCGTGGGCCAGCGCTGCGGCGTCTGCTGGAAGTAGGAAATGCGCTCGGGATGTGCGAGCGATTGTTTGATGTCGGTGATGATCGCAGGCGTCAGGCCTTCGTGCCAGGCGTCGCCGTCGATGAATTCGTGGTGCTTCACCGTGTAGGGAAAGTTGAACAATCCCTCGATGGTCGGCGTCCAAAACAGCGGTCCCGCCGCCATGTTGCCGGTGCGCTCGCGCAATGCGGCGATCACGTCGGCCGGGTATTCCGGCGACGCGCCCAAGCCGGTGTGCTCGAAGCAATCGACACCGAACTTCAGGCCGCGGCGGATTTCCTCCGGGCGATGCGCGTGGGCCACCACCGGCAGCTCGTGCGCATGTGCTTCTTCGACCACGGCCTGGACTTCGGCATCGCTCATCTGATCCTGGTCGATGAGCTTGATCACGTCGACGCCGGCGGCGGCCAGCTTGCGCACCTTGGCGCGCGCGTCAGCCGGCGAGTCCACGCCCCAACGGAACGCTTCGGTGCCCGGGTAGGGTTTTTTCTGGATGAAGGGACCGGACACGAACAAGGTCGGCCCCGGAATCTTCCCGGACGCGATCGCATCACGCACTGCGATGCTGTCCTCGAGCGGCGCGCCGAGATCGCGCGCGCCGGTGACGCCGGCCAGCAGCAGCTGCTTGGCCGAGGCCGGCATGATCACGTCGCGGAACTGCGCCGGATAGGTCTTGTCCCAGTGCTCGTAGTCGGCATGGCCGTTGATCATCAGGTGCACGTGCATGTCCCACAGCCCAGGCAGCACGGTCATGCCTTCGGTGGAGATGACCTGCGCATCGGCGGGCACCGGCAGGCTGCCGACGGTGCCGACGGCGACGATGCGTTCGTCCTCGATCAGCACGACGCTGTCGTCCAGCGGCTCGGCGAGCGTGCCGTCGACCAGGGTGCCGCCGACCAGCGCGATGCGTTGCACGGCGGACGCGCCGCCAGCCACCAGCAGCAGGCTCGACAGGAGAACACAGCACCAGGCGCTGCCGGGTTTGCGCATCGTTCCGCTCCGATCGGGGGAACGGCAAGCGTACCGCAGCCGGCTCAGTAGGCGAACTCGCGGAAGACGCGGTCGATATCGCCGTTCCATTCGCCGTGAAACAGCGCGAGCTTGCGCTCCGCCGGCGTTTCGTTGGCCTCGACCACCTCGATCAGCGGCGCGAGGAAGATGCTTTCGTCGACGCCGTGCGCATTGCGCGCGTTGCGGCGCTGCAGGCCGGCCACGGAGATCTGCAGGGCCTGCTGCGCGATGTCGCGCAGCGTGCCGTTGCGGAACGGCAGCTTCAGCGCCTGCCTGGCGACGCCATCGCGCAGCGCGTTGCGTTCCTCGAGCGTGAAGTCCTTGACCAGGTCCCACGCAGCATCGAGCGAGGCATCGTCGTACAGCAACCCGACCCAGAACGCCGGCAAGGCGCAGATTCGGCCCCAAGGTCCGCTATCGGCCCCGCGCATCTCCAGGAATTTCTTCATGCGCACTTCCGGGAACGCGGTGGTCATGTGGTCGGACCAGTCGACGAGCGTCGGTATCTGGCCAGGGAGCGCCTGGAGCTTGCCGTCCATGAATTTGCGGAACGATTGCCCCGACAAGTCGATGTACTCGCCATTGCGATAGGAAAAATACATCGGCACGTCGAGCAG
>JACMKK010000398.1 GCA_014380115.1 Luteimonas sp.
CGCTGCGATAGCGCGCGAGCACGCGGACCGCCTGCTCTTCCGCGGTGGCCGCCCGCGGCACGGGCTCATGGCCGAGTGCCCGCACCATCGCCTCGGCCACCGACCACGTCGACCACGGGTTCTGTCCGGTGACCAGTCGCCCGTCGACGACGGTGTTGTCGAGGTACATCGGCCCGTCCACGAACTCGGCGCCTGCCTCGCGCAACCGATCCTGCAGCAGCCACGGAAACACCGTGCGTGCATCCTCGATCAGGAACAACTCCTCCGCGTTGCTGAAGCCCGTGAGCTTGCGCCCCGCCACCAGCGCAACGCCGTCGGCGCGGCGGACGCCGAGCAGCGCCGCCGGCCCGTGGCAGACCGCACCGATGACGCCACCGCGCGCATCGATGCCGTGCAGCACGCGCGCCACGTCCGGATCGTCGGGGAAATCGGCCATCGCGCCCTTGCCGCCGACGAAGTACACGCCGGCATAGCGCGCCGGGTCGACGTCGGCGAGGCGCAGCGTGCGTTCGACCTTGCGCCGCGCGACCGGATCGTTGAGGAAGGCATGATCGGCATCGGTCAGATCGTCGTCGATCACGGCAGGCGCGCGACCGCCGCGCGGACTGGCGATATCGACCTCGTAGCCGTTGGCGACGAACACGTAGTACGCACGCGCCAGTTCGGTGTGCTCGTAACCGCCGCGCCTGCGCGTGATGCCGACGGTGGCGGCGCTGCTGACCACCGCCAGCAGGCGGCCGCGCGGCGCCTTGCGTGCGGCGACGAAGGCGAGATCCGCCGGCGTCGCCTGCGAGTTCGCAGGCGCGACCCGTTCGAGATCGAAGCCCTGCCAGTACGCCCACCCGGCCACGCACAGCAGCAGCAGCGCGATCGCAACCATCGCCAGGCCGCGGCCCCAGAATCGCAGTGTCATCGTCGTCTCCCTTCATGAACCTGCGACGCAAGCTAGCCGGGGGCTGTGAAACGAAAATCAGGTGGGGCAAGGCGGCCGCTGCACAGGGCCAACCAGTAGCGTTTGAACTGTGGCTGGGCCATGCTTCGCCCGCGCATCAGGACATGGACCCTGATCGGCCGGAGGCCGATGGAAGCGCAGGGACAAGGAGCACAGGAAGTGAGCAAGGAAAAAGCGATGTTCGCGCTGACGATTGGCGTGCTGGCGTTCGTGGCGGGGTTGTATCTCTCGGGCTATCTCACGCTGCTGTTGCTGCAGCTAGATGCCGCACCGAAGTGGCACACGTACCTGGACTACTGGCGGGTGCTCGACCTCCCGCAAGCCCGGCCGCATGCCGGCAAGATCAAGTGGGCCGGCTATCTCGGCTTCGGTGTGCCGGCGGCCGCCTGGGTCGCGACGCTGGTGCTGATCCTCAAGCCACAGTCGAAATCGCTGCATGGCGAAGCGCGCTTCGCCACGGCCGGCGACCTCGCGCGGCACGGCCTGTTCAAGCGCAGCGGCAACGGCATCGTCGTCGGCAAGCTCGGTGGCAAGCTGGTGCGGTTGCCGGGTCAGCAGTTCGTGATCCTCGCCGCGCCAACGCGCTCGGGCAAAGGCGTCGGCGTCGTGATTCCGAACCTGCTCGACTACGTCGAGTCGATCGTCGTGCTCGACATCAAGCAGGAGAACTTCGACCTCACCAGCGGCTGGCGCAGGTCGCAGGGTCACGAAGTCTTCCTGTTCAATCCGTTCGCCGAAGACCGCCGCACCCATCGCTGGAATCCGCTGAGCTATGTCTCGCCGGATCCGGCGTTCCGCATCTCCGATCTCATGAGCATCGCCGCGATGCTGTATCCGGATGGATCCGGCGAGCAGAAATTCTGGGTCAGCCAGGCGCGCAATGCGTTCATGGCATTCGCCTTGTACCTGTTCGAGCGGCTCGACGAACACCAAAAGCTTCGCCTGCCGCGTGAGCTGGATCGGATGCCGACCTTAGGCAGCCTCTACCGCCTGTCCTCCGGCGATGGCAGCGACCTCAAGCAATACCTGCAAGGCCTCTCGCAACAACCCTTCCTCAGCGAACACGCCACCAAGGCGTTCTCGGGCCTGCTGTCGCAAGCGGAGGAAACCTTCGCTTCGATCCTCGGCACGTTCAAGGAACCGCTGAACGCCTTCATCAATCCGGTCCTCGACGCCGCCACCAGCGACAACGACTTCCTGCTGACCGACGTGCGCAGGAAGAAGATGACGATCTACATCGGCATCCAGCCCAACAAGCTCGCCGAGAGCCGGCTGATCGTGAACCTGTTCTTTAGCCAGCTGATCAACGTCAACACCCGGCAACTGCCGCAGTCCGACGCTGCGCTGAAGCACCAGTGCCTGCTGCTGATGGACGAGTTCACCGCCATTGGAAGGATCGACATCCTCGCTTCGGCCGTCGCCTACATGGCCGGCTACAACCTGCGCCTGCTGCCGATCATCCAGAGCATGGCGCAACTCGACGCCGTCTACGGCAAGGACGTCTCGCGCACGATCATCACCAACCACGCCCTGCAGATCATCTACGCCCCGCGCGAGCAGCAGGACGCGAATGACTATTCCGAGATGCTCGGCTACACCACGCTCCGCAAGCACAACGTCACGCGCGGGCGGGAGTACTCGCGCAGCGAGTCGGAAGAGCGTCGCGCACTGATGCTGCCGCAGGAGCTCAAGGCGATGGGGGCAGACAAGGAAGTGCTGCTGTACGAGGGGATTCCGCATCCGGTGCTGTGTCAGAAGATCAAGTATTAC
>JACMKK010000399.1 GCA_014380115.1 Luteimonas sp.
ACTGGACGACGCCGGCGATGGTGTTCGGCTTCGGCGCGCTGCTGCTGCTGGTGCCATTGGGTTACGCGATGACGTTCGGCGCTTGGGGATTCCCCGAACTCGCCGCCGGCGGCCTCGGCATCGCCTCGGCGATCGTGCTGTGGCTGCAGGCGATCGCGATGGCGGTGTACCTGTGGCGGGCGCGCCGATTCGCCGACCTGAATCTGTTCGAACGCTTCGAGGCGCCACGCTGGCGCGCGATCCGCGGCCTGCTCGCCACCGGCCTGCCGATCGGCATCAGCTGGTTGATGGAGGGCAGCCTGTTCATCGTCACCGCCTTGCTGATCGGGCGCCTCGGCGAAGTGCCGGCGGCCTCGCACCAGATCGCGATCAACGTCGCCAGCCTGTGCTTCATGATCCCGCTCGGATTGGCCGAGGCGACGACGGTGCGCGTCGGTTATGCGCTCGGCAGCGGCAAGGGCGCGGCGGGCGTGCGCAGGGCCGCGTTCGCCGGCTATACCCTGGTGATCGGCACGCAGGCGCTGTCGGGCCTGGTGCTGCTGCTCGGACACGATGCGATCGTCGCGATGTACACGCGCGATGTCGCCGTCGCCACGCTGGCCTCGTCGCTGCTCCTGTACGCGGCGGCGTTCCAGTTCCCCGACGGCGTCCAGGTGCTGTCGATGGGCGCGCTGCGCGGTCTGAAGGACACGCGCGTCCCGATGTTCCTGGCGGCGTTCGCGTACTGGGGCATCGGCATGACGCTCGGCGCCGGCCTCGGCCTGGGACTGGGCTGGGGGCCGCGCGGCATGTGGATCGGGCTGATCGCCGGGCTGCTGGTCGCGGCCATCCTGCTGTGCCGCCGCTTCTTGAGATCGTCAGGAGACGCCCGCATCCTTCGGGAGGCACGCGACGAGGTGCAGGGCGAACGGGTGCCGTCCGCCGTGATGACCGATGGCGCATGACAGCGCCGTTTCGCACGCCCAAACTGCCCAGAGCAACCCTGCTTACAGCAACCCCGCTTACAGCAATATGTCCCGGAGTTCCACTACATGAACGACCCGCGCTCCCGCGGCCCGATCGCCCGCGTCTTCATCGGCATCTGGGATGCCATGAACTTCACCCGCAGGCTGATCTTCAACCTGGTCTTCTTCACCCTGCTGCTGCTGATCCTGGTCGCGATCGGCGCCGGTGATCGCGCCAGGCCGCTGCTCGACCGCAGCACGCTGGTGATCGCGCCGGAAGGCGCGCTGGTCGAGCAGTACACGACCGACCCGGCCAGCCGCGCCTTCGCCCGCGCCTTCGGCGACGAGGGCGCCGGCGAAGTGCAGCTGCGCGACCTGCTGCGCGCGATCGACGCCGCCGGCAAGGACAAGCGCATCGAACGCGTGCTGTTGCGCGTCGACCGCATGACGTTCTCCGGCTATGCCTCGATCCGTGAAGTCGCCGCCGCGCTGGCGAGGCTGCGTGCCTCCGGCAAGCAAGTGATCGCATTCGGCGAAAGTTTCGACCAGGCGCAATACCTGCTGGCGGCGCAGGCCAACGAGGTCTATCTCGATCCGATGGGCGGACTGCTGCTCGAAGGCCTCGGCCGTTATCGCCAGTACTACCGCGAGGGCCTGCAGGACAAGCTCGGCGTCGACGTGCACGTGTTCAAGGTCGGCGAGTACAAGTCCGCGGTCGAGCCCTACGTGCTCGATGCCGCGTCGCCGGAGGCGAAGGAAGCCGACTTGTTCTGGATGAACGACGTCTGGCAGCGCTATCTCGGCGATATCGCCAGGGTGCGCAAGCTCACGCCATCACAACTGGCTGCCGACATCGATACGTTGCCGGCCGGGATCGAGGCCGTCGACGGCGACCTCGCCAAATACGCATTGCAGCAGAAGCTCGTCGACGGCCTGAAGACGCGCGAGCAGGTCGAAGACCTGCTGATCGAGCGTGGCGTCGCCGACGAGGATGCCGAGGGCGGATTCCGCGGCGTCTCGCTGGATGGCTATCTCAAGCACGTCGACAGCGCGCTCTCGCCGATGGACGAACGCGCGCAGGTGGCGGTCGTCGTCGCCGAAGGCGAAATCAGCGGCGGCGAACAACCTCCGGGCACCGTCGGCGGCGAGTCCACCGCGGCGCTGTTGCGCGAAGCGCGCGACGACGAGCACGTCAAGGCACTGGTGCTGCGCGTGGACTCGCCCGGTGGCGAGGTGTTCGCGTCCGAACAGATCCGTCGCGAGATCGTCGCGCTCAAGTCCGCCGGCAAGCCCGTGGTCGTGTCGATGGGCGACCTGGCCGCCTCGGGTGGCTACTGGATCAGCATGAATGCCGACCGCATCTATGCCGATCCCTCGACGATCACCGGCTCGATCGGCATCTTCGGCCTGATCCCGACCGTGCCGCGCACGCTCGAGAAGATCGGCGTGCACACCGACGGCGTCGGCACGACACGCTTCGCCGGTGCCTTCGACATCAGCCGGCCGCTGGCGCCGGAGGTCGGGCGGGTGATCCAGTCGGTGATCGAGAAGGGTTACCGCGATTTCACCGGCAAGGTCGCCAGCGCGCGC
>JACMKK010000003.1 GCA_014380115.1 Luteimonas sp.
GTCGTCGCCGGCAACCAGTCCGAGCGCGGCGAGATCGACGTTGTGCGCATAGCGCCTGCTCCTGGCGCTGCCCGCACCGCGCAGGGCAATGGTCTGCTGCTTCGCCGTGATGTTCTCCCCGCTGCCTTCGGTGCGCGTGATGCGCAGCTGCGCGGTTGCGGCGAGGCCGTAGTCGTCACTGCCCTCGAAGGCCAGAGTCCAGCTCCGCTGGCCCGGCGTCAGCATCGTCAGCGTGTGCTGCGGCTGCACGGCGCGCAGCTGCGGCGGACGATCGGTCACGACATCGATGCGCTGCAGGCGCGCCTGCGCGGCCGGCAACGGATGCGCGAGTGCGACGCGGTACAACGTTGCCTTGTCGATGCGGCGGCTCGCTGTCCACGCATCGCCCCGACGTTGCAGGGCCACGCGACGGCCATCGTGGAAGACCAGTTCGGCGCGATCGGGCATCGGTGCGAAGCGCAGCGTCCATTGCAAGGTCGATCCTTCCAGCACCTTCGTCGCCAGCGTGTCGACGCTGCGCGCCGGCAGGCCGGTGTAGGCGGGTGGGCGGATGTCGATGTGCTGGCCGATCAGCTGCGCGGGGCGCGCGGGTGTTGCGGCGGGCACGGGCACCGCGGCTATCGTCTGCGGCTTGATGGCGTGCCGCGCCGGCCACAACGCAAAGACGATGATGCAGACGCTTGCCGCCACGGCATTGGCGAACAAGTTCCGCGTCGGCCACGGCGCGCGCAGGTCCGGAGCAGGCGCGCTTTCCAGGCGCAGGCGCAGGCGTGCGCGCTGCAGGTCTTCGAGTGGATTCGTCGGCGGAGATCGCGCGAACAGCAATTCCGCGCTGTCTTCCATGTCGACGCGCTTGTTGTCGAGGCCGCGCGCCAGCCAGCGATCGTCGAAACCACGCGATGCGCGCCACAGGCGCCATCCCGCGATCGCCAACGCCGCGGCGACCAAGAGCCAGCACCAGGGCGTCGCACGCAGACGCCACGCCAGCACGAACGCCGCGAGCAACCAGGGCGACAGCCATAACGCGGCGTGTGCGAATGCGCGCCGCTGCGCGGCACCGCGTGCCTGGCGCAGGACAGCCTCGGCGTTCATTGCGCGTACCTGCGGCGCGGCCCGTTGGCGAGCCAGCGCTCGACCAGGAACAACGCCGCGATCAGCGCGGCCAGCCAGGGTGCGAGCGGGCGCGGCGTTTCCGGGTAAGGCGATGCACCCGTGTGCGGGGCGTAGGCGCTGGCGTCGACGCGCGCGGGCGCAGGTGGCGGCATGGCGAACAGGCGCTGCAGTTGTTCCGGGAAGTCCGGCTCCAGCAAGCCAGGTATCTGCGCCGGCAGCAGGTCGCGTTCCAGTCGCATCACGCGACCGCGACCTAGGCGTGTGCCGCGTGCGAGCGGACCGCTATCGTCGCGCCACACCACGGCAGCGTCGGCAAGTTCGGGTAGCGCGGTTCGTGCATCGAGCAATGCCTCGCCACCGGCGGTGATCCAGTCGCGCACCGCCGGCGGCAATGCACCCGGCACCAGCCAGACGAGCTGGCGGGTGCCGGCATCGAGCGGCTGCACTGCTGGCGCGATGCTGACGGGCGAAGCCGAAGCCGATGTCGGATCCGTGCCGGGCGCAGCGGAAGCAGAGGCCTGCCACGCCACGCCGGCAGCGCGCAGGTAGCGCAGGGATGGGGCACGTTCCGGCGCGTAACGCACCATCAGTTTCGGCACGACCGCCTTGCTTGCGATGGCATGCGTGGGCGCGGCCGATGCCAGCATCACCCGCCAGTCGACGCGTCGGGCGAGCGTCGGCCGCTCCGCATCGGCGCCATCGAGGACTGACGGCACGAGAACGGTCAACGGCGTACCGGCGGGCAACATCGCGTCGGCTTCGCGCAGCAGGCTGGCGAACCTGGCCGGCGCCGATGTCGCTGCGATGGGTGGGTTCGCGGCCTTCGCATCCAGCGCGGGAAAACCTGGCGCCAGCCAATGCCATTGCGCCGAGCGCGTGTCGATGGCACGGCGCGCAGCCACTACGTCGACACCGGGTACGACCAGAACCCATGGCTTGCGATCAGGCTTGCCGAACAACAGCGGCTCAGCCAGAAGCAGCGCCAGTGCCGCGAGCAGCAGCAGGCGCAGCAGCAGCAACCAGTGTTCTTCGAACCGTCGCTTGCGCCGCGGCTGCGGTTTCGCCTGCAGCCAGCGCAACGCCGCGAACGGCACCAGGCGTTGCTCGCTGCGGCGTGCGAGA
>JACMKK010000400.1 GCA_014380115.1 Luteimonas sp.
CGACCAGGTGCGGCAACAGGTCGTCGCGGAGCGAATCGCGCAAGGCGTTGGCGGGCTGGTCGAGCAGGCGCCCGCGCCCGCCGCCGCCGCAGACCGCGACCATCACGCCACTGAGGGGGCGACCGAGCCGCTGGACCGCTTTCGCCAACCGCGCACCCTGCGCATCGCTGGCAACCGAACCGGGGAGGGCAGTGATATCGGCGGCGGGGAAGTCGGACTGCAGCTGCTGCAGGCCCGGCTTGTCGCGCGCGACCGCAACGACGGCACGGCCCGCCGCCACGGCGGCCGCCACCAAGCCGCGACCGACGCTGCCGGTCGCACCCAGGATCAGGACCGGTGCGTTCATTGTCCCAGCCTCGGGATGTTATCTCCCGTGAACGGGATGATGTGATGCCGATGCAGTGCGGCGCCGATGCGGCTGGCCAGCGTCAGCACCAGCAGCAGGACGGGCAGGCCGATCACGAACACCAGCATCCACGCCAGCAGCAAGGACTCCGGCGTGCCTGCCCTCAAGCCCTGTGACAGCAGGATTACGGCCAGGCCGATGGCGAAGGCAATCGCGGCCAGCAGGGGCGGCAGCAACCAGAGGCGGAGAGAGCGGGGGGCGGACATAACAGGGGCCACGGGGAGAATGCGGCACAGGTTAGGGGGTGCCGTGGCACTTGATTAGCCGGCAAATGAGGGAATAATTGTCCCGACGACGGGCTAATCCTCTCCTCCACCTCAGTCGTCCTCCGGAGCCCCCATGTCACGCGACCTCAACGACACCCTCATCTTCGTCAAGGTGGTCGAGCACGGCAGCTTCATCGCCGCGGCCAAATCGCTGCGCCTGCCCAAGACCACCGTCAGCCGCAAGGTGCAGGACCTCGAAACGCGCCTCGGCGCGCAGCTGCTGCATCGCACGACGCGCAAGCTCGGGCTGACCGAGGCCGGTAACGTCTACTTCGAACATTCGCAACGCATCGCGCGCGAACTCGATGAAGCGGAGAGTGCGGTCGGCCAGCTGCAGGGTGGCCCGCGCGGCTGGCTGCGCTTCACCGCGCCCTATTCGATCGGCATCGACAAGATCGCCCCGCTGCTCGGCGAGTTCCACGCACGCCATCCCGAAGTCCGCATCGAAATGCTGCTCAGCAACGAACCGCTGGACCTGATCGACAAGGAGATCGACGTCGCCCTGCGCATCGGCAACCTGCCCGATTCGAACCTGGTCGCGCGCCGGCTTGCGGTGTTCCGCACCCAGGTCTATGCCAGCACGCACTACATCGAGCGCCATGGCGAGCCGCTGCATCCCGACGACCTGCAGCACCACCGTGCGCTGGCGTTCCAGAAGCATCGGCGCAACGGCGGTTATGTCTGGACGCTCAATGACGGCGAGCGCGATGCCGACTTCGCCATCGACCCGGTGCTGGTCGCCAATGATCCCGGCGCGCTCAAAGGCGCGCTGCTGTGCGGCGAAGGATTGCTGCTGGCGACCGACGTGATGGTCAAGCCTTATGCCGAACAGGGCTATGTGCAGCGCGTGCTGGCCGGATGGACCGGTCCGCAGTACGACTTCAACGCGGTGTTCCCGCGCGGCCAGACGCAGTCGCCGAAGATCCGTGCGTTCGTGGATTTCCTCGTCGAGCGGATCAACTTCGAAGCCGACTACATGCAGGAGCTGTGCCCGAACCAGCCGCGCTCGCGCTGCACGGCAGACACGGCGGCGACGGCGGCGGTCGCGATGGAGCTGTCGCGCGTTGCAGCGCAACGGCCGGAGGTGGCAACGGTGCCCGAAGACGATACGCACGAGGACACGCAGGCGGCCTGATTGCGCTCTGCTTCCCCCTTTGAAAGAGGGGCATCGAGGGGGATTTTCTTTTGCTTCGGTGTTCGTCCAAAAAAGCAAATCCCGGACGGACGAGCCGCCCGCCCCTTTTTCAAGGGGGCAATGGTGTACGGCGGCCGGACCTATCGTCTGGCGTGACCCGTCACTGCGGCGGCGAAGCAAGTTCCTTCGCGCTCAGAAAACCGTCGCCGTCGCCGTCCTGGCGCTTGAACGTAGCTGCCAGCTTGGCGAGGTGTTCTTCGCGGGTGACCGGCTTGCCGCGCGCGCCCGGCAGTTCGGGCACCGACAGGACGCCATCGCGATCCTTGTCCATCGCGTCGAAGGCGTAGCTCAGCCAGGCCTGGTACTCGGCCAGCGACACGCGGCCGTCGCCATCGCCGTCCATGCGCGCGAGGTATTCACCGGTCTTGTCGACCTGTGCGGTCGCGGCGAACGGCAGCACCAGGCATGCGAGGGCATACACGAAAAAGCCCGGCCATCTCGGGCCGGGCTTGTCGATTGTGGTGGCCATCGCCACGGCTTCGCTCAGGCGCGGACGGACTGCAGCGAATAGCCTTTCAGGCGCGCCGAATAGTCCTGCAACGCGCGGATGCCGCTGGCCTCGGCCTCGCGGCACCAGGCCTGCAGGTTCTGCAGCGACTCGGCCGCGTTCTGGCTGCGCGCCTCGAGCAAGGCCGCCAGGCGTGCGCGGTGTTCGACCAGCGCGCGGATACGCGGACGCTGCGACACCCAGGACTGCAATTGCGCGCGGGCATCGGGCTTGAGCCAGCGGCCGTCGTCGACCAGGCCCTTGCGCAACTGCCGCGGCAGCAGCGCGCGCAGCTTGGCGCCGGCGATGCGGGCTTCCTCGCGCAGCGCGGGCTTGAGCACGTTGCGCTGGTAGTCGGTCATCGCCTGGAAGCGGTGCGCGAGCAGCGCCTTCATGGTGTCGCCGTCGGGCACGTGGATGTTCGGGCGCACGTCCAGCGACGGCGCGACGCGCAGCACCTTCGCCAGGCCGACCGCTTCGAACAGCTTGATCGCCGACCAGCCGATGTCGAACTCGAAGCGGCGCAGCGCGAACTTCGCCGAACTCGGGAACGCATGGTGATTGTTGTGCAGTTCTTCGCCGCCGATCCAGAAGCCCCACGGCGTCAGGTTGGTCGCAGTGTCGCTGGTTTCGAAGTTGCGATAGCCCCACCAGTGGCCGAGGCCGTTGACGACGCCCGCGGCCCAAAACGGGATCCACGCCATCTGGATCGCCCACAAGGCGACGCCGGCGAAACCGAACAGCACGAAGCTGATGAACAGCAGCAACGTCGGACCAGCCAGCGGGAAACGCGAATAGAGATTGCGCTCGATCCAGTCGTTCGGGCAGCCCTTGCCGTACTGCTCGATGTCGTCGCGCTGCGCGCGCGCCTCCCGATACAACTCGACACCGCGCCAGAACACGGTCTTGATGCCCTTGTACTGCGGGCTGTGCGGATCTTCCTCGGTCTCGCACTTGGCGTGGTGCTTGCGATGGATCGCCACCCACTCCTTGGTGATCATCGAGGTCGACAGCCACGTCCAGAAACGGAACGCGTGCGCGAGCACAGGATGGAAATCCACACCGCGATGCGCCTGGCTGCGATGCAGGTACAGGGTGACGGAGAAGATCGTCAGCTGGGTCGCGATCAGGAAATAGATCGCAAGCGTCCAGAAGCCGGCCTGCAGCAGGCCGCCGGCCAGGAAATCGAGAATGGTGGAGAGCATTGTCGCGGCAACTCGTTGAGGAACAACGGAATGATGCGGGCTGGCCAGTGACAATGCCATCCCTGCGCGGGCGTATGGGCCTGGCACGTTCATCGATGTGAGGCGCTTGCACCGGCAAGGGGCGTTTCGCCGCCCCCTGCGTGCCGCCGAACAGCGCCTGGCAACCTGCCTCGCCGCCGCTGGCCGCCCGTCGAACCTACAACGCTCCGTCCCGGCCTGCACCAAGATTGGCGATCGCGGCCCGTTGCCGCGCCAGTTCGCTGTCGGCGTAGCGCTTGAGCCGCACGCGATCGGGCTTGGCGAACGGCGAATCGCGGCCGCAGTGTTCGCGCAACAGGCCGAGGTCCTGCGCCGCGCCCAGCCGCGTGGCGATGCGCTTGTCGGCTTTGGGCAGGTCGACCGCAGGGGCGATGCCGCCGGCCTTCAGCGCCCTCCGCTGTTGCGATAGACGCCGTTCGCGGCGCCGCCAGCAATGCCAGTCCTCATCATCGTGACTGCCCTGCGCGCGCGCCTGCGCCCGGACGATCCGGCCGATGCTGTACTCCAGCGCTGACTGCACCTGCGCCAGATCCACGCGCTGCCACGGCAACGCCAGCATCGCGCCGCGCAGAGCCACGAGCAGATCGCGGCGCGAGGCCAGCTGCGGGTCGTCGGCGAGTGCCGCTCGTGCCTGGATGGCGCGACGTGCCGCCGCGTTGCGACGGGCGCGACGTAAGAGTTGCAGGATGTCCAGCGGCAGCTGCGGTGCGATCAATCGATCCAGGGTTTCCACCAACGCCTGCACATCGCGCAGCGTCGACAGCCCGCGATTGGCCTTGCGCACCTCGCGATCCACCAGCGCCGCGCCCGGCCCAAACGCAGTCCCGCCCAATGCCAGCGTCGCCCATCCCCCGCCAGAGAAAGAAGACGCTCGGACACGGCGCGAGGCTCCGGAACACC
>JACMKK010000401.1 GCA_014380115.1 Luteimonas sp.
CGGCACAACACAGCAGCGCCATGCCCGCAGCGAACATCGTGAATCTGGTCATGCGCTTGCCCCGGTGAGATCCACTTGAGGGAACGGCATGGCCCGCAGCGAACGGCCTGCGATGACGGTGGTGTGGGAGCGCAGGGCATCGCCCGCACATGAAGAAGGGGCGCCAATGGCGCCCCTTCGTTTGCAGCTACCCGCGAAATCCGCGGATCAGAAGCGGTACTGCGCCGAAACGCCGAACAGGTTGACGTCGGCGTCGTACTTGCCGACCAGGTGCGCGCCGCTGCTGTTCTCCGGGTCGTTGATCGTCGGATCGTCGACCAGGATGCGGGTGTAACCGGCGTTGACTTCCAGCGCTTCGCTCGCCATCCAGGTCAGGCCGACCGAGAACCAGTCGCGGTTCGCGTCGGGCAGGCGCGGGGTGCGGTCCTCGTCGTTGGTCGGCGTCTCGTCGCTGGCGATGCCGCCGCGCAGCGTGAAGCTGTCGTTGAGCGCGAACTCGGCGCCGAGCGAATAGAACATCGTGTCGTCCCAGCCGAACTGCTCGACCGAATCGGCCTGCACCGGGTTGGCGAAGTCGATGGTGACGTTCTGCAGCGAATGCCAGTCGGTCTTCGACACGTCGGCGAGCAGCGTGAAGCGATCGGTGAATGCATACGACGCGCTCAGGGTGTCGATGCTCGGCGTGGTCAGCTTGGCCTTGCCGTCGGTGTTGGTGAAGACATTGCGCGCCGGCGGGAACGGGTTGGCGTTGAAGACGTTGCGAATCGGCGCAGGCACGCTGAAGGTGGCGTCGCCTTCGAGCTCGTGGTCGATCTCGGAGCGGTGCGAATAGCCGAGCGTCAGCTTGTCGGTCGGACGCCAATGCGCGCCAACCAGCCAGCCGAAGCCGGTGTCGTCGCCCTTGATGCCTGCGGTGCCGTCCTGCAGCTGCGGGCCGTACACGGTGGGGAGCGCGGCGCAGAGGCCGGCACTGCTCGGATTGGCGCAGATCGCCGTGCCGAAATCGACCGCCTTGGTCAGTTCCGCCTCGGCGCGCTCGTAGATCGCGCCGATGCCGACCGAGAAGCGGTCGGTGATGTCGAGCGAGGCCGACAGCGTCAGGTCGACGATTTCCACTTCGGACTTGAGCGCGTGGTAGCGGCCGACCCAGCCGTTCTCGTATTCGGTCTTGAGGCCGAACGGGGCGCTGACCATCACGCCGAAGGTCAGGCCGGTGTCGCCGCCCGGGAAGATTGCCGAGAGCGCCGGAATCGGGGTGACGTCGCCGGCATCGCCGCCGTCGCCGCCGCTGAGCGGGCCACCGAAGGCATCGGTGCCGCCGCCATTGAAGGACGCGCTGAGGTCGACCACGGTGACGTCGGCCTGCACGGTGTTCTTGTCGAACTGCGTCATCGCCGCCGGATTGTTGGTCACCACCGCGGCATCGCCCGCTGCCGCGGCGGAGCCTGCGAACGCGCGGCCCATGGCCTTGACGCTGTTTTCCTTGAGCTGGAAGCCGGCCGCATCGGCCTGGCCGAACGCGAAGGCGCTGGCGATGCCGAGCGCGAGCGCGGAAATCTGGGTGAAGCGGGATTGGGTCTGCATTGCTTTTATTTCTCCGTTGACAGGGTCATGCGTTATTGCGTCGCGCGACCTGGGCGATGTCCCCCCGCCCTGGTCGACCCTGCCGGAAGCCCCCTCCCGACGTACGACGCCGTATGTACTATAGCTTGCTTGTTAACCCGAAGCTAACAATTGCGGGACGACAGCACGGACCGGCGGCCCGCGACCGGCTAACGTGCGAGTACCGACCACCTGCCGACGGCCCGCCTGCCCGCATGTTCGTCTCCCTGCCCTCACGCACCCGACCCTCGCTGCGCTGGGCAACGCCGATGCTGTTTGCGGTGTTGTGGCTGGCCTTCCTGTGGGCGAGCACGCGGCCGGACGCGACCCAGGGCGCGCTGTTGCTGGACTGGGGTGCGCTGACCGGCGGCACCGGTCCGGTCGACACCCTACGTGCACTGTGGACCGAGGGCCGCGCGCTGCGCCTGATCAGCGCGCTGTTTCTGCATGCCGACTGGGCGCACCTGCTTGGCAACCTGGTGTTCCTGCTGATCTTCGGCCTGCCGGCGGAGCGGGTGATGGGGCCGTGGCGCTTCCTGTTGCTGTTCCTGCTCGGCGGCGCGGTCGCCAACCTCGCCGCGGTGCTGGCCATCGGGGCGCCGCAGCAACTGGTGATCGGGGCCAGCGGCGCGGTCTCGGCGGTGATCGGCGCTTACCTGGCGCTGTTCCCGCGCGCGAAGCTGGGCGTGGTGCTGCCGCTCGGGCTGTTCCTGGAGTTCGTGCGCGCGCCGGCGTCGTTGCTGATCGGGATCTGGGCGCTGCTGCAGGTCGTGTTCGCCTACATCGGACCGGCGTTCGGCGCGGTGGCATGGGTGGCGCATGTCGCCGGGTTCGCGTTCGGCGTGGTGTTCGCGCTGGTGGCACGCGCGGGCATCGCGCGGCGGTTGCGGGCGCGCAGCGGTTACTAGCTGTTTGAGATCAGGGCACGACGGGTTTGCCGCGAAAAGCAAATCCCCCGCTCGGCGCTGCGCGCCTTGCTGCCCCCTTTTTCAAAGGGGGCGAAAGCGGCGGCATGCTTCTTCAGTCAGCGCAGCAGGTGCTGTTGCCCCCTTTGAAAAAGGGGGCGGGCGTGTGCGTAGCGCACGACGGGGGATTTGCTCTTGATCTTCACGACGCGTCCCGGTCCTTCGCATAGGGGCGCCTATAATCGCGCCATGGCGAAATCCCTCTACAAAGTGACCTTCCTCAACCACGGCAAGGTCTACGAGTTGTACGCACGCAGCGTGTCGAGCGGACAGCTTTGGGGCTTCACCGAGGTCGCCGACCTGCTGTTCGACGTGCACGACGGCGTGGTGGTGGACCCGACCGAGGAACGTCTGCGCGAAGAGTTCGGCAACACCCGCGTCCTGCACCTGCCGATGCAGAGCATCATCCGCATCGAGGAAGTCGAGAAGAAAGGCCAGGCCGCGATCCGCGACGCCGCCACCGGCGAAAAGGTCGTGACGCCGTTTCCGCTGCCGGCGAAGCCGCGCTGACCCGCCCTACCCACGCGTGCCGGAATTCGTCGCGCGGGAATGCATGCAAACCTCTTGCCGTCGTCCCAGCGAACGCCGGGATCCATTTTGCATTGGCGTCCGGGGTTGCGTTGCCGCTCTGGCGACCGCTGCCAACGATCAGGATCAAGGTGGATCCCAGCGTTCGCGGGGACGACGGCAACAACGATCGCGGGTTGCCTAATGGTGGGTGCTGATTTTTTCCTGCGCGGTCGTAACAGGTTTCTTCAGCTCCGCCAGCGCCGCCGTGATCGGCGCGTCGCCGTCGAGCACGTCGCCGGCGTTGGCGCCGGCCAGTTCCTCATCGCCGCGCAGGTGGCCGGGCAAGGCCGCCTCGGCATAGGGCGTGGCGCCGACTAGGGTCGGCTCGACCTTGTCCGGCTTCAACACCACGTCCGGCTCGATGCCGCGCGCCTGGATCGACTTGCCGCTGGGCGTGAAGTAACGCGCGGTGGTGAGCTTGACCGAGTCGCCGTTGTCGAGCGGCAGCAGCGTCTGCACCGAGCCCTTGCCGAAGGTGCGACTGCCGACCACGCGCGCGCGGCCGTTGTCGCGCAAGGCGCCGGCGAGCACTTCCGATGCACTCGCCGAGCCGGCATCGACCAGCACCACCACCGGCGCGCCACGCATCAGGTCGCCAGGCGTGGCGCCGAACTGGGCATCGCTGATGGCGATGCGGCCGCGCGTGCTGACGATCTTGCCGCTCTCGAGCAGGTCGTCGGCGATCTGCACCGCCGAGGTCAGCAGGCCGCCGGGATTGCTGCGCAGGTCGAGCACCAGCCCGCGCAGGCCTTTGCCGGCATCGCCGGCGCCGGCCTGGCCCTGCAGCTTGGCCAGATTGCTTTCGAAATCCGCGGCGGTGTCGGCCTGGAACGCGGCCACGCGGATGTAGCCGTAGCCGGGTTCGAGCATGCGGCTGCGCACGCTGGCGACGCGGATGGTCTCGCGCTGCACGGTGATGTCGAGCGGCTTGGCCGCGCCTTCGCGCACGATCTTCAGCGTCACCTTGCTGCCGGGCGCGCCGCGTAGCGGGCCCTGGTCGTCGTCGGCCGGCACCAGCGGCTTGCCGTCGACGGCGACGATGATGTCGCCGGACTTGATCCCGGCGCGCGCGGCGGGCGTGTCGTCGATCGGCGAGATCACGCGCACGGTGCCGTCGGGCAATTGCAGCACCTCGACGCCGATGCCGTCATAGACGCCATTGGTGTCTTCGTCGAAGGCCTGTGCGTCGGTCTTCTCGAGATAAGCGCTGTGCGGATCGAGATCCAGCAACAGGCCGCGGATCGCCGACTGCATCAGCTTCTTGTCGTCGATCGGCTCGACGTAGGCTTCCTTGACCGCGTTGTAGACGCCGACATAGCGGCGGATCTCGTCGAGCGGGACCTTGGTGGCGGCGGTCTCGGCGGCATCGGGATCGTCGCTGGAGGCGATCTCCTTGGCTTTTGTTTCGTCGGTGGGCGCCGGCGAAGCTGCTGGCGCTGGCGCTGTCTGTTGCGCGAACACGGGCGCCGCCAGTAGCAGGCACGGGAGGCACACGCAACTGAGGAGCACGCAACGGAGGAACAGGGACAGCGGATGACGCATCAGGCAACTCCAGGCGGGACGATCGTAGGACCGCGCGGCGGGGCTCGGGTTCGATCTGATCGATTTTCGCTGCAAGTATGCGGTTCGGCGATCTACTTTCGTTAAAGGTTCGTCGCAACCCGGTGCCGATGGGATGCCGGTGAGAGCAGAGATCTGCTCCCTCCCCTCTGAATAGAGGGGAGGGTTGGGGAGGGGTGTCGGCTTTTCGCGAGAGAAGTCGGTGCTCACGCAACCCCTCCCCAGCCCTCCCCTGCAGTCGCAGGGGAGGGAGCACAGCGCCTGCTCTTGTCGCCCGAAGTTTTCGTCAAGCGCGCCTAGCGCTTCTGCAACCAGGTATTCGGATTCACCGGCTGCCCATTGCGCCGCAGCTCGAAATACAGCCCCGGCCGCCCCTGGCCGCCGGAATTGCCGACGCTGGCCACGGCATCGCCACGCTTGACGCGGTCGCCGGCGTTGCGCAGCAGCGCATCGTTGTGCGCATACAGGCTCATGTAGCCGTTGCCGTGGTCGACGATCAGGATCATGCCGTAGCCCGTCATCCACTCGGCGAACACCACGCTGCCGTCGGCGACTGCCTTGACGGTGGTGCCGGCGGGCGCCGCGATGAGCATGCCGGTGCTGGCGCGGCCGTCGGGCATGCGCTTACCGAAGCCGGCCAGCAGCGTGCGTGCGGTCGCGGACGGCCGCGTGGTGTTCGCCGAATGGATGAGCGGCTATGGCCTGATTTCCATCGTCGACCACGGCAACGGCTACATGAGCCTGTATGCCCACAACGATGCGCTGCTGCGCGACGCCGGCGACAGCGTCAAGCGCGGCGACGCCATTGCCAGCGTCGGCAATTCGGGTGGGCAGGGGCGGCCTGCGCTGTATTTCGAGCTGCGCCGCAATGGCCAGCCCGTGAATCCGAATACATGGTTGCAGAAACATTAGACCGTCATTCCGCATCGGTCATCCTGAGCCCTGTCGAAGGACGCGCAAATGATGAAAAAAACCCATGCAGCTGAACCAACATGGTCAGCTGCATAATCCGATGAACCCGGACCATGGATCGCGGTCTATCCCACATTGCACAGTTCCCGCTGGAGTTTTTTCGATGCGCATCCGCCCCCTGACCTCCTGCCTGCTCATGCTGCCGCTGGCCTTCGCGCCCGCCTTGGCGCAGGAGCCGCAAAAAGCCGTCGGAATCGCCGCCAGCGACGATCCCGATGCGGCCGAGACCGCAACGTCCAAAGTGCCGCTCGATGAAATCCGCCGCTATGTCGCGGTCTACAACGCGATCAAGCAGGCCTACGTCGACCAGGTCGACGACGACAGGCTGATGCAGTCCGCGGTGCGCGGCCTGCTGCTCGACCTCGATCCGCACAGCGTCTATTTCAACAAAGCCGACGCGCGCGTGTTCGACGAGCAGACCGATGGCGCTTACGAAGGCATCGGCGTGGAACTGTTCCAGCTGCCCGACCGCACCATGCGCGTGGTCGCGCCGATCGACGACACGCCGGCCGCGCGCGCCGGCATCAAGGCTGGCGATCTCATCGTTGCCATCGACGGCAAGCCGATCGAACTGGAAAACGACGACACCAGCCCGTTGCGCGGCAAGCCCGGCAGTGCGGTCACGTTGACCATCGTGCGCGTCGGTGCGCCCAAGCCGTTCGATGTCACGCTGACCCGCGAAAAAATCCGCGTCGCCAGCGTGCGCAACCGCATGCTCGAACCGGGCTATGGCTACGTGCGCGTCAGCACGTTCCAAGCGGATACCGCAGCGGATTTCGTCACCGCGCTGGACAAGCTCAAAGCACAGAACGGCGGCAAGCTGCGTGGCGTGGTGCTCGACCTGCGCAGCAATCCAGGCGGCCTGCTCACCTCCGCGGTGCAGATGGCCGACGAGCTGCTGAACAAGGGAAAGATCGTCAGCACGCGCGGACGCATCGCGATCAGCGACGCCGAATTCAGCGCCACGCCGGGCGATCGCCTCGATGGGGCGCCGGTGGTCGTACTGGTGGATGCGGGATCGGCCAGCGCCTCGGAAGTGCTCGCCGGCGCGTTGCGCGACAACGGCCGCGCGCGTGTCGTCGGCAGCCGCACCTTCGGCAAGGGCTCCGTGCAGACACTGCTGCCGCTCGACAACGGCGACTCGGTCAAGCTCACCACCGCGCGTTATTTCACACCAAGCGGCAAGTCGATCCAGGCGCGCGGCATCGCACCGGACGTGGTGCTGAAACCGGAAAAAACGTCGGCCAGCGGAGTCGCCGGTTACACCG
>JACMKK010000402.1 GCA_014380115.1 Luteimonas sp.
CGGCACGCCGTACTGCGCGGCCATGCGTTCGCCGCCGCCTTCCCCGAACAGGTGTTCGACGTGGCCGCACTGCGTGCAGACATGCTGGGACATGTTCTCGATCAGGCCCAGCACCGGCACGTGCACCTTCTCGAACATCTTCAGCGCCTTGCGCGCATCCAGCGTCGCCACGTCCTGCGGCGTGGTGACGATGACCGCGCCGGCGACCGGGATCTTCTGTGCCAGCGTGAGCTGGATGTCGCCGGTGCCGGGCGGCAGGTCGACGATCAGGTAATCCAGGCCTTCGGACGCGTCGCCGCCCCACAGGGTTTCGTTGAGCAGCTGGGTCAGCGCCGAGGTCGCCATCGGGCCACGCCAGATCATCGGCGTCTCCAGTTCGACCAGCAGTCCGATCGACATCGCTTCGATGCCATGCGCATGCATCGGTTCGATCGACTTGCCGTCGGGACTGTCCGGCCGGCCCGACAGGCCGAGCATCATCGGCACGCTCGGGCCGTAGACATCGGCATCCAGCACGCCGACGCGCGCGCCATCGCCGGCCAGTGCCAGCGCCAGGTTGACTGCGGTGGTCGACTTGCCGACGCCGCCCTTGCCCGAGCCGATCGCGATGATATTGCGCACCCTTGGCAGCGGCGACAGGTTGGGTTGGACCGCGTGGGCGTGGACGCGTCGTTTCGCCGGTAGCGCTTGATTCTGCATCGCACAATTCTACTGCGGCGCGTCGCCTGGCCGTTCGCCGCGCCGTGATCCTCGGGATGAACGACGCGGATGAACGACGCGGCATGAACAGCAGCCGCGAGCGAGCTTCCGTACGGCCCCGGATGCGGTATAAATCGCCCCATCCCGCGTGGCATCCGCTGCCGGGTCCGCATTCCTGGGAGGGAACCATGCGCATCAAACTCTTTGCCTTGCTGTTGTTCGCCCTGCCGATGGTCGCGTTCGCCCAGGATTCGCCGGTCGGCCGCTGGAAGACCTACGACGAGGACACCGGCAAGCCGCGCCTGATCGTCGACGTCTACGAAGCCAAGGGCAACACCATCGCCGCCAAGGTCGTCGATACGCTGTTCGCGCCGAATGCCACCTGTACCGAATGCAGCGGCGCGGCCAAGGACAAGCCGATCAAGGACATGGTCATCCTGTGGGGCCTGCAGAAGGATGGCGACGCCTACGGCAAGGGCAGCGTGCTCAAGCTCGCCAATGGCAAGACCTACAAGTCGAAGGCGAAACTGATCGAGGGCGGCAAGAAGTTCGAGGTGTCCGGCTGCGTGGGTTTCATGTGCAAGAGCCAGGTCTGGACGCGCGAACCCTGAGCGATAACCCCGCGTAGTCGGGGATTCGGACATCAAACACGTATCAAGCACGACCCGGCCATCGCCGGGTCGTGTCGTTTATGGGCCATGCGATAATCGCGGGCCGTCCGCAATGCGCCTGCCATGCCACGTACCGCCGTCGTCTCCACCGCCCTGCCCTACGCCAACGGGCCACTGCATCTCGGTCACCTGGTCGGCTACATCCAGGCCGACATCTGGGTGCGGGCGCGGCGTATGGCCGGCGACACGGTGCACTTCGTCTGCGCCGACGACACGCACGGCACGCCGATCATGCTGGCCGCCGAGAAAGCGGGCACTACGCCGGAAACCTTCATCGCCGGTGTGCAGGCCGGGCACGAGCGCGACTTCGCCGATTTCGGCGTCGCCTTCGACCACTACGATTCCACGCACTCCGCGCACAACCGCGGGTTGACCGAGGCGATCTACGCCAAGCTCGACAACAACGGCCACATCGGCAAGCGCTCGGTGGCGCAGCTGTACGATCCGATGAAGGGCATGTTCCTGCCCGACCGTTACGTCAAGGGCATCTGCCCCAATTGCGGCACGCCGGACCAGTACGGCGACAACTGCGAGAACTGCGGTGCGACGTATGCGCCGACCGACCTGAAGGAGCCGCGCTCGGTGGTCAGTGGCGCGACGCCGGAGCTGCGCGAGTCGGAGCACTTCTTCTTCGAGGTCGGCCAGTTCGAGGACTTCCTGCGCGAGTGGCTGGCCGGGGATGTCGCGATACCGGGCGTCAAGGCCAAGCTGATGGAGTGGCTCGACGCCGAGGGCGGCCTGCGCGCCTGGGACATCTCGCGCGATGCGCCGTATTTCGGCTTCGAGATCCCCGGCCATCCGGGCAAGTTCTTCTACGTCTGGCTCGACGCGCCGATCGGCTACCTGTCGAGCCTGCAGGTGCTGTGCGAGCGCGAAGGCCTGAACTTCTTCGACTTCATCGCCCACGACAGCAAGTCTGAGCTGCATCACTTCATCGGCAAGGACATCGTCAACTTCCACGGACTGTTCTGGCCGGCCGTGCTGCACGGCGCCGGCTTCCGCGCGCCGACGCGGCTGCACGTCAACGGCTATCTCACCGTCGATGGCGCCAAGATGTCGAAGTCGCGCGGCACCTTCGTCATGGCGCGCACCTATCTGGACAGCGGCTTGCCGACCGAAGCGCTGCGCTACTACTACGCGGCGAAATCCTCCGGCGGTGTCGACGACCTCAACCTCAACCTGTCGGATTTCGTCGCGCGCGTGAACGCGGACCTGGTCGGCAAGTTCGTCAACCTCGCCAGCCGCTGCGCGGGCTTCATCGAGAAGCGTTTCGAGGGGCGTCTTGCCGCGGCCTTGCCGGAACGCGCGATGTACGACCGCTTCGTCGCCGCGCTGACGCTGGTCCGCGAAGCTTACGAGCGCAACGATCCCGCATCGGTCCTGCGCCAGACCATGGCGCTGGCCGACGAGGCCAACCGTTACATCGACGATCACAAGCCCTGGGTGCTGGCCAAGCAGGACGGCGCCGACGTCGAACTGCAGGCGGTTTGCACGCAGGGACTGAACCTGTTCCGCGTGCTCGCCTGCGCGCTGTCGCCGGTGCTGCCGCGATTGGCAAGGCAGGTCGAGGATTTCTTCGATGCGCCGCTCGGCAGCTGGCACGACGTCGACGCGCCGTTGTTGTCGCAGTGCATCCAACCGTACGCGCCGCTGTTCACGCGCATCGACCCGAAGCAGATCGACACCATGACCGAAGCCAGCAAGGAAGACCTCAGGCCCACGACGAGCCCTGACCTGATCGCTCCGGCCCCGATTGCTCCGGTCCCGAGCGCGCCGGTTCCGAAAGCGGGCACCGCAGGCGGGTCGGCTGCGACCGGCGCCGCCGCGGAACACGCGCTGGTCTCCATCGAGGACTTCGCGAAACTCGACCTGCGCATCGGCAAGGTGCTCGCCTGCGACTTCGTCGACGGTTCCGACAAGTTGCTGCGCTTCGAACTGGACGCCGGCGCGCTCGGCAGGCGCCAGATCTTTTCCGGCATCCGCGCGTCCTATGGCGAACCGGAGAAACTGGTCGGCCGCAACGTGGTCTTCATCGCCAATCTCGCGCCGCGCAAGATGCGCTTCGGCGTCAGCGAAGGGATGGTCCTGTCGGCGGGCTTCGACGGCGGTGGCCTGGCGCTGCTCGACGTCGATGATGGAGCGCAGCCCGGCATGCTGGTGAAGTGACATTCCTCATGATGCGATAACGAAATGTCGTCCCGCGCGTCGCGTGGGACCTGCTTGCGGCCTGAACAGCAGGTCCCTCGCTACGCTCGGGACGACAATCCTGGGCGCTATCGCGTCGTGGGGATGTCACTTCACCGGCATGCCCGGCTGCGCGCCATCGTCGACATCGAGTAGCGACAGGCCTGCGCCGTCAAAACCCGCCGACAGGACCATCCCTTCGCTGACGCCGAAGCGCATCTTGCGCGGCGCGAGATTGGCGATGAAGACCACGTTGCGGCCGACCAGTTTCTCCGGTTCGCCATAGGACGCGC
>JACMKK010000054.1 GCA_014380115.1 Luteimonas sp.
CGCCGCCGGCGCGAGCGCGCTGCTGGCCGCATTGAGCCCGCGCTTCGCGGAGGCGCGACAGGTGGCGCCCGACGATGCACGTTTGTCCGCGAAATACGTGGAATTCGCTTCGCCAAGAGGCTACGGCAAGGGCCGCGGCTATCTCGCCAGGCCGGCCAAGGGCCGCGACAAGTGGCCGCTGGTGCTGGTGGCGCACGAGAACCGCGGCCTCAATCCGCACATCGAGGACATCGTGCGACGCCTGGCACTGGATGATTTCATCGCGTTCGCGCCCGATGCGCTGTTTCCGCTGGGCGGTTATCCGGGCGACGAGGACGCGGCGCGCACGCTGTTCGCCAAGCTCGACCAGGGCAAGACGCGCGAGGATTTCCTCGCCGCCGCGGGCATGCTGCGCAGCGTCGAGGGCGGCAACGGGCGCATGGGCGTGGTCGGTTTCTGCTACGGCGGCGGCATGGCCAACTTCCTCGCCACGCGCCTGCCGGACCTCGCGGCCGCGGCACCGTTCTACGGCAACGCCGCGCCGCTGGAGGACGTACCGAAGATCAAGGCCGAACTACTGGTGGTGCTGGCCGAAAACGACGAACGCATCAACAAGGAATGGCCGGCATACGAGGCGGCGTTGAAGGCGGCGGGCGTGCGCTACGAAGTGTTCCAGCCGCCAGGCACGCAACATGGCTTCAACAACGACACCACGCCGCGCTATGACGAGGATGCCGCGCGCGAGGCTTGGCGGCGCACGCTGGCGTTGTTCGATCGGCAGCTGCGGGCGGGCGACGCAGAGCGTGCGGCGAGCGGCAAGCACGGTTGATCCGATTCTGTCGCGTGCACTAGAGGAGTGCCGTGGAAGGCAACACTGCACTCGAAAGATCTCATTGGCTCGAATGCACGTGCTCCGGTTGCCCCCACCCTAGCCCTCCCCCGCAAGCGGAGGAGGGAACTGTTTCCCGGCCGCCTCCACCCTGGCCCTCCCCCGCAAGCGGAGGAGGCAACTGACTCAAGGCGCGCGGTCATCGCAGGATCCTGCGAGTGTTTTGCTCCTTCCCCCGCGCAGCGGGGGAAGGTTGGGATGGGGGTGTGTGAGCCCAAGCGTGAACTCAGGAAGCCAGCAGCCTCGACGACGCCTCCCACAGGCGCTCGGCGTTTTCGGGATCCAGTGCATACGGCGCCACGCCGCTCATGTCAGTCGTGCGCTGCGAAACCGGTTCGGCCTCGTTGCAGTCGACGAAGTAACGGCCGCCGACGCCTTCCAGCAAGGGCGAGACTGCCAGCAGCACGCTCGTGGCGGCACCTTGCTGCGGCGTCTTGCGCATCGCTTCCGGCGTCTTCATGCCGCCGAGGTGGCGCTGCAGGTTGGTTGCGATCGCGCCGGGCATGAGCGCATTGGCGAAAATGCCATCGCGCGACCAGCGCGCGCTCGCGGCCACGGCGAACAGGACGTTGGCGGTCTTCGACTGGCCGTACGCCAGCAAAGGCTCGTACGGTCGAAAGGCGAAGTGCAGGTCGTCGAAGATCACCGGCGAAGACTGGTGCGCGCTGGAACTCACCGAGACGATGCGCGCGGCACCATCGGCAGCGAGCGCATCGTGCAGGCCGAGCGCGAGCGCGAAATGGCCGAGATGGTTGATCGCGAACTGCATCTCCCAGCCCTCGCGCGTGCGCGCCTCGGGCAAGGCCATGACGCCGGCATTGTTGACCAGCAGGTGCAGCGGTCCTTCCCAGGCGGCGATGAATGCGGCGATCGAAACGCGATCGGCGAGATCGAGCGGCATGACGCGGACTTCGCGGTTGTCGGTGCCGGCGATGATCTCTGCGGCCACGCGCCTGCCGGCCTCCACGTCGCGCACCGCCAGCGTGACCTGGGCGCCCGTGCCAGCAAGGGCGCGTGCCGTCTCCACGCCGATGCCCGAAGCGGCGCCGGTGACGATGGCCTGCCGTCCCGACAGATCGATGCCTGCCGCGACCTCGGCAGCGGTGGAGTGGCGGCCGAAGGGTGTCGTGATGCGTGCCATATCGGTTTCTCCACGCGTATCAGGGGATGCCATCTACATGGGACGAAAGGAAGCGAACGCAATCCGCAGCGACAACCATCCAGCCGTCCAATCGACGCTAGACGTGCCTGATCCATTCACGGATGAGAGCCGTGAACGCCTGCTGCTTCGCGACGACATCGTGCAGGTCGCGAAACGTGACCATCGCGCGATCGTCTGCGAGCCATTCGAGCAAGGCATCGGGGTCGGCGATGTTGATTCCCGCAACGGATCGCTTCTTCGCGCCGAAGTGCAGGATGACCCCGACGCCCTGCTTCGCTCGCAGGTGCAACGTGGCGAAATGTTCGGTCGTGCGGAAGCTCGGCACCTTCCACTTGATCTCCTCGCCGATGCTGGCGTCGGCCGCCAGGATCAGTCGCCTTAGCGCCAGGATCTCCTGCTTGGCGGGATGTTCGAGTACGGCCAGAAAATCCTCGACGGTTCCGCCTGCCGAAGCGCCGCGGCTCGTCGCTGTCCTGCCGGTCTTTGTCGCCATGCGCGCTCCCTCTCCTACCGGCGGAATGTGCCGGCCCGCGGCCGCGCCGACCAGGATAAGACGGCGACCATGGCGCGTGTGGATTGCATGATAATGGCAGCCGCATTCCATCCGGAGCACGCCATGCCGCTGGTCAGGATCGATCTAGTCGAAGGCAAGCCCGACACCTACCGCGCCGCGATCGGAGAGGTGCTCTACCAGGCCATGCGCGCGACGCTCAACGTGCCGGAGAACGACCGCTTCCAGGTCTTCACCGAGCATCCCGCGGCCGCGATGGTGGTCGACCCGGGCTATCTCGGCATCCATCGCAGCGCCGATTGCGTGATCGTGCAGGTGACCCTCAACGAGGGCCGCACGGTGGAGATGAAACAGGCCTTCTATCGCGCCGTCGCCGACGGCCTGCATCGCGAGCTGGCACTGCGACGGGAGGATGTCTTCATCAACCTCGTCGAAGTGCGCAAGGAGAACTGGTCGTTCGGCAACGGCGAGGCGCAATACGCGGAATCCCCGAAGCCCGCGGCGGGCTGAGCTGCGGCGGGCCGAGCCGCGGGCGCCTTGTCTACCATTCCGCGACCAGCTCGCGGAACGGCTGCTTCAGACTGATGCCGTCCGCGCTGTAGTCCGCACCCGGCTGCCCGTCGATCGTCACCCGCGTCGGGCGCTCGCGTGTCGGCCAGGACACGCGCACCGCGGTGCCGGCTCGCACGCCCGGTTCGAGTTTCACGCGCAGCGTCCTGCCCTGCTGGCGCGCCGACATCGACAGCGTGCCGTAGGCGGTGGGCAGCTTGTCGACGCTGAGTCCTTCGCCCGCCACCCACGACGGCGGTGCGCCAGGCAACAGGGACAGGCCATCGTCCGCTTCGTGCATCAACATGCCGAAGATCGCGCGCGCGTACTCGGCGCCGATCCAGGTGTGCGGCATGTCGCCGAGGTAACCCGGATGCCGCAGGCGCGAATGCACGACCTCGGCCAGCACCTGCCATTCGAACGGCCGGCGATGCCGCACCAGGCTGTGCAGCAGTTCGTCGGCTTCCTTCGGCTGGTTGAGGTGCACGTACGTCAGCACGTTGCGCATCTCGTAGGGGGTGTAGGCGTAAAGCGCGTCGGGCTTGTCGCGGGAGCGCACGTCGTCGAGGTAACGCGCGAACGTCCGCTGCAGCGCATCCGCCGGCAGGATGTCCTGCTGGCCTGTGGGATCGAGTGCGATCGAGACGCTGGTCGGATCGCCATCGCCGAGATCGGCGGCGGCCGGAATGATGTCCGTGCCCTTCCACGCCATCGTCGCGCGGATCGATGCCGCCATCGACGTGCGCAAGGCGGCGTACTGCTCGCGCGCCCACTTCGCCGTGGCTGCGTCGCCGAGGGACTCGGCGAGCCACGCGCCGTCATGCCAGCCCATCAGCGCCCAGTAGTCGTCCCAGTAACTATGCGTCGGACTCGAATAGCCCTCATGGCTGATCGACGGCGCGATGATGCCGCGGAAGCGTTCCGGCGCGGGCTGGTCGGCCTGGTAGCCCGGCACCAGCGTGCGCTCGCGCAATTC
>JACMKK010000403.1 GCA_014380115.1 Luteimonas sp.
AACTGGCCGCTGCCGCCCTGCGCCGGGCCTGCGTCGGGCAGGCGCAGCGAACCGGGCAGCAGCGGGTTGTCGCTGCCAGGGTTGCCGGGTAGCGCGAACGCGTTCTTCGGGACCCGTTCGGTGCGCTGGCCGCCCGGTGTCGTGGTGATCAGAGTGAGACTGTCCTTGGCCAGTTGCTCGGCGCGCTGCTTGGCTTCGCTGATGCGGGTGGTCGTGACCGGATGGGTCTGCAGGTAATCGGGCGTGCGTTCGCGTTCGCCACCCTGATTGCTGCGCGACAGCGCCTGCAGGCGCTGGAACATGCCCGCCATCGCCTCCGGGTCGTAACCGCTGCGGGCGAGAGTGCGGATGCCGAGACGGTCGGCCTCGGACTCGCTCGACCGCGTGTAGTTGATCTGGCGTTGCGCCATCAGCCCCTGCGCGGAGGCCAATGCGGCCATCGCGCCGTTGTCGGCGGAGTCGCTGCTCGATTGCGATGCGACCGCGATCGCCCCGAGCATCGCCAGCAGGATCGGGATGCTGTCCTTCTGCGCACGCTCGACGCCACGCAGCACGTGCGACTGGGTGACGTGCGCGATTTCGTGCGCCATCACCGCGGCGACCTCGTCCTCGCTCTCGGCCGTCAGCACCAGGCCGGCATTGGCGCCGATGTAGCCGCCGACCGTGGCGAACGCGTTGACCTGCCGGTCCTTCAGCATGAAGAAGGTGAAATCCTGACCCGGCTGGTCGCTGGCTGCGCCGAGGCGGTTGCCGAGCGTGCGCAGCCAGCTGTCGATCAGGGGATCTTCGAGCATGTAATCGTAGTGGCGCAGCTGGCTCAGCAGCAGTTCGCCGTACTCCTTCTGCTGGGCCGGGCCGAGCACTTCGCCCGCCGACGAGCCGATGTCGGGCAGGCGGTTCTCCTGCGCCGGCGCCAGGAAGCTGGCGAGGAGGAGGGTCGCGGCAGTGGCGGACAGAAGAGGGCGCATGCAGGCCTTGATGGGCGATGGCTGGAGGCAGGATGACCGTGGCGGCCCAATCCGGCGTGAACGCGCTGTTAAGGCGGCTTCGGCCCGCGCGGTGCCGAACGTGTGAAGTAGACCATCGCTTTGCGCTTCGGTTCACAACGTTGCAGGCGTGGGGTGGAAAAGCCGCCCTTCCGCACGCATATTCGGTACAGGATTCCATCTAGAGTTTTGGAGCAAGCTTCTTGAACGACCCGACCCCCCAAGCCGACGTGCCCGAAATCACCGCGCCCCAAATCACCCTGTACACGAGCGCCGCGTGCGGCTACTGCATGGCCGCGAAGAGTTTCCTCAAGAGCAGAGGCCTGCAATGGACCGAGGTGCGGATCGACATCGATCCGGCACAGCGCGAGAAGATGGTCGCGCTGACCAGGCGCACGAGCGTTCCGCAGATTTTCGTCGGCGATACCCACGTCGGCGGCTATGACGACATGATCGCGTTGCATCGCGCCGGCGGGTTCGAGCCGCTGCTCACGGGGAAGGAAGCATGAGCGCCGCACCGACCGGATCCGGCGACGCCGCCGCTGCCCGCAGCGAAGGCGACCGCGTCGCGGAGTTCACCGCATTCCGCCAGCGCATGAACGCACGCATCCTGGCCGAACCCAACCAGGTGGTGCGACGCTTCTTCGCGCTCGATACCCAGACCTACCAGCCGGGCGCGCTGGACGTGAAGACCAAGGAACTGCTCGGCCTGGTCGCCTCGATGGTGCTGCGCTGCGACGACTGCATCAGCTACCACGTCGCGCAGTGCCGCGAGGCCGGTGTCACGCGCGACGAGATGTTCGAGACGTTTTCGGTGGGACTGGTGGTCGGCGGCAGCATCGTGATCCCGCATCTGCGGCGAGCGGTGGACTTTCTCGACCGGCTCGAGGGTGGCGAAGCGGGCGAGACACCCGCGCACGACCACAGCTGATCGCCTTTTTGGCCGCTCGCCCGCTGCAGTGGGTGGCCGTCGATCGCTGCGTATCTGGGCTCCCGCCGGCGCTTCGGGCATAATTCGTACCCGAATATCTCGCGCCCCACGCCTTCTGCGCGGCGCCTGCCTGGAACCCCTGAAATGACGCAAACCATCACGGTCATCCGTGGCGACGGCATCGGTCCGGAGATCATGGACGCCACCTTGTACGTGCTCGACGCGCTCGATACCGGCCTGCAGTACGAGGAAGCCGATGCCGGCCTGGTCGCGCTGGAGAAGCACGGCGAGCTGCTGCCGGCCGCGACTATGGATTCGATCCGCCGCAACCGCGTCGCGCTCAAGAGCCCCTTGACCACCCCGGTCGGCGAGGGCTTCAGCTCGATCAATGTCGAGTTGCGCAAGCGCTTCGATCTGTACGCCAACGTGCGCCCGGCGAAATCGTTCCCCAACACCAAATCGCGTTTCCCCATGGGCGTCGACCTGATCACCGTCCGCGAGAACACCGAGGGCGCCTACATCGGCGAGGGCCAGTCGCTGTCCGAGGACGGCGATACCGCGATCCTGATGCAGAAGGTCACCCGCCGCGGTTCCGAGCGCATCGTCCGCTACGCCTTCGACCTGGCGCGCAGCGCCGGCCGCAAGAAGGTCACGGTGGTGCACAAGGCCAACATCCTCAAGTCGACCTCGGGACTGTTCCTCAAGGTCGCGCGCGAGGTCGCGCAGCGGTATCCCGATATCCAGTGCAACGAGATGATCGTCGATAACTGCTGCATGCAGTTGGTGATGAAGCCGGAACAGTTCGACATCATCGTCACCACCAACCTGTTCGGCGACATCATCTCGGACCTGTGCGCCGGCCTGGTCGGCGGCCTCGGCCTCGCGCCCGGCGCCAACATAGGCACGGAAGCGGCGATCTTCGAGGCCGTGCACGGCACGGCGCCGGACATCGCCGGCAAGGGCCTGGCCAATCCGTGCGCGCTGCTGCTGGGCGTGGTGCAGATGCTCGAGCATCTCGGCCAGCTCGACAACGCAAGACGCCTGCGCGAGGCCATCGTGGCTACGCTGGAAGCGAAGGATTCGCTCACGCCGGACCTCGGCGGCGAGGGCAACACGATGTCGTTCGCCAAGGCGATCGCGACGCGGCTTTGAGACGCCGCGCCGACTCGTTCGTCAACCGCGTGCGCCCGCACCCAGATGGCGGCTAAACCGCGTGGTCGCATGCACCGCGAGCGCGCAGCCGATGGGATGGATCACCTCGATGATCGCCCGCTGCAGCGGATCGCCGCCGGCCGGCAACAGCAGCAGCACGAGCACATAGCTCACGCTGCCAACCGCGGCGCCTAGGAAGGCGTACGGCTTCCAGTCGTAGTCGCGCTTGGCGAGCCAGAGGATCGCCGCGCCCAGCAGTGCGTACTCGACGCCCTTGATGCCGGCGCCGAGCCAGGGGATCGCGGCACTGGCGGTTTCGCCGCCCAGGATTTCGAGCATGGCCTTGTGCAACGACCGGGCCAGCAGGAACGCAACCGGTGCGCCCACCAGTCCGATCACGCCGGCCATGGCCAGCTTGCCGCGTGTCACGGCCTGGCCGGCGGCCAAGGTCGCGCAGATCAATGACGACCAGGAGATCTTCTGCACGGTATCGGCGACGATCCGGACCGATTCCGGTAACTGGCCCTGCAGGAACTGGATCGCGAGCAGCATGCTCTCGATCGACAATCCCAGCAGAACGCCGAACCAGGCGCCGCGGAGCACTCGCGCGACGATTTCGGGAGAAGGTGGGGACAGGGTTTGCGTGGGGGAGTAGGTGGACATGTCGTAGTCTCGAAGTGTGTGGAGTGGTGTCGCCCGCGGCGTCGCGGCGGTGTTCCTCAGGTCGGTAACTGACGGTGGAGTGGATGCATCCGGGCTACCAGATGCCGATCGCGCGTGCCGCCGGAGCGGCCATCGCATCGCCGCGCTTGCAGGAGAAGGCCTGCGCGAATTCCGGAATCGCGGCTAGCGGCGCATTGGCCCGGAACTCCTGAGGCGAATGCGGATCGGTCTTCAGTAGCAAGTCGGCAAATTCGGGCCGGATCTTGTTGCGCCAGATCGATGCGTAGCGCAGGAAGAAGCGCTGCTGCTGGGTCAGTCCGTCGATCGCGGCGACGGGGGCATCCTGCAACCTGCGTTGCAGTGCGTCGTAGGCGATGGCGAGTCCGCCGATGTCGGCGATGTTCTCGCCGACGGTGAGCGCGCCGTCCACGGGTTTGCCGGGCCCGATCTCGAACTTGCCATAGCGTTCGATGACCTTCGCTGCGCGGGCGTCGAAGTTGCGCTTGTCCTCGTCCGTCCACCAACTGCGCACGCGGCCTGCGCCATCGAACTGCGCACCCTGGTCGTCGAAGCCGTGGGTCAGTTCATGACCGATGATGATGCCGAGGGCGCCATAGTTCAGCGCCGGATCGAGCTTGGGATCGAACGCCGGCGGCAGCAGCATCGGTGCCGGGAAATAGATCTCGTTGGTCTGCGGGTCGTAACGTGCGTTGATCTCGTGCGGCAGGCCGATACGCCATTCGCCACGGTCGACCGGCACGCCGAGTCTGGCGTCGGCGCGTTGCTGCGCGAAGCGCCAGGCTGCGCGCACGTTGCCCGCGTAGTCGTCCGGATCCAGAACGAGCGCCCGCAAGTCCGGCCAGCGGTCCGGATAGCCGATCTTGCCGCCCATGCGATCGAGTTTGTCGAGGGCTGCGCGCCTGGTCGCATCGCCCATCCAGTCCAGTCGTTCGATGCGCGCGCGGAACGCGGCGCGCAGGTCGGCCACCATCGCCAGCGCACGTGGCTTTGCGTCCGCGGGCAGATAGGCATCGACGAACAAGCGGCTCATGGCCATGCCGAGGGCACTGTTGTTGTTGAGCGCATCGATCACCTGCTTCGGACGCGCCGGCATGGCCGGCACGCCGCGCACGGTCTTGCCGTGGAATGCGAAATGCTGCTCGGCGAAAGGCTTGGCGAGGTACGGCGCCGTCGTATCGAGCAGGCGCGCGCGCAGGTAGGCGCGCCAGTGGGCGATCGGCGTGGCCGTGAGACGCCGCTCGAGTTCCGCGAAGAACGCGGGCTGGGCCATCGAGACTTCCGACGCCGTAGCGTGGCCATGCGCGGCGAGCAGGCGCGGCCAGTCGAGATGCGGCGCGATGCGCGCTACCTCGGCGGTCGGGCGTACGGCAAAGATGTGGTCCAGGTCGCGCAATTCCACGAACGAAAACGAAGCGCGTGCCAGTGCCTGCTCGAGCCTGAAGGCGTCCTTCGCCTGTTGCGCGGCCTGGTCAGCACGCAGGCCGGAGAGTTCGAGCAATTTCGCCAGATGCGTGAGATACGCGGCACGCAGGCCTTTGGAACTCGCGTCGTCGTCGAGGTAACGCGCGCGATCGTCCATTCCACGTCCGCCCTGTTCGACGAACACCACGTTCCGGTCGGGGTCGTCGCCGCGCGCCCAGACGTAGTATTCGAACACCAAGTCGAGCCCCTGCGCGGAGCTGTCGGCGATGAAGGCGGCCACGTCGGCGCTCGTGCGCAGGCCCTCGATGCGCGCCAGCTCCGCTTGCAGCGGAGCAAAACCGGCCGCATCGACGCGCGCCTCATTCATGCCCGAAGCGAAGAAGTTGCCGACCAGCGCGGTCTCGGTGTTGGCGTCGCCCTTCGCGGCCTGCGCGGCGGCGCGTTCGGCGAGTTCGCGCTGCATGTCGCGGTTGCGCTCGACCACCTGATAGCGCGGCCCCCAGATCGGGCGGTCGGCAGGCATTTCGGTGGTGCGCAACCATTCGGCGTTGACGTACCGGTAGGGGTCCACACAGACGGGCGTGCTGGAATCGAACGTGGCAGGGGCGAACGACAAGGCATCGGACGCGGCGACAGGAAATGCGACGAGACAGGTAGCCAGGGAAAGGAAGCGGAAACGGAAAATCATGTGATCGGGACCGAAAAAGGGCGAAAGGTGGGAAAATCGGTTCAGTGCAGGCGTGCTCGCGGCGCGCCGGCATCACGTGCGACCGGCGGCAGGCTGCGCAGGTAGCGCCATAGCGATCGCAGTTCTTCGTCCGACGCCTGTCCGGCCGCGCGCCACGGCATGTATCGACCGTCGATCGCGGTGCCGTCGGGCCGCGTGCCGGTGCGCAACGCGGTCAGGAAATCCGTTTCGCTCCAGCGTCCCAAGCCCAGTGGATGCGGCGTCAGGTTCGCTGCCGGAGGCGCATCCGGGCCGCCGTGCGACATCGGTCCGCCGCCGAAATCGGCGCCATGGCAGCCCGTGCACAACTGCGCGACATGACGCCCGTAGGCGAGGGTGCCGCGCGGCGGCGGCACGGCGACGGTCGGTGCGCGGTGATCGATGACTTCCGCCGACAGGAAGCCCTCGAGCTTGCCGGCGACCAGCATGCCGCGCGCGATAGGGCCGAGCGCGCTATCGGGCAGTTCGCGTTCCACGCGCGGAACGGTTTCGAGGTACGCCGAGAGCGCCTCGATCTCGCGTGCGCTCAGGCTCGCGAATTCGGCCGAAGGCATCATCGGCAGTGGCCGCGAATCGACATCCACGCCATGGCGCAGGGCGCGGTACATGCGCTCATGGTTCGAGACCCGGGCTTGGCCTTTCGCCGCCTGCGTCAGGTTCGATCCGACGATGCGCGCGAACGGCATCTGGTCGATCAGGACCTTGCCGCCGAAATCATCGGCGTGGCAATCGGCGCACCCGCGCGAGCGCGCCAGCCGCCGGCCTTCGCCGGCCAGCGCCGCGTCGGGACGGGCCAACGACACGGCGACGGGATACTCGCGCTTCAGTCTCGCTTCGCTGAGTACATAGACCAGGATGATCGCGGTCGCGACGCACGCCGACAGCGCCAGCAAGCAGCGCAGGAGTATCGACGCGACACGCGCTGGTTTTTGCATCGGGCATCCTCGGCCGCTTCGGTGCGCAACGGTGGAAGCCATGGTCGTTGGCGCCGCGATCTCGCACTACCCGCGATCCGCATGGAAATGCTCGGTCGTAGGTCGGACCATCGCACTGACGATCGTGGGTGGCGTGGCTGGCGGCCCGCTCCTTAATCTGTTTCCCATGCCCCAGATCGTGCCGCCATGATGAGTTTTTCCCTGCAGACGATGGAACAGGAAATCCCCTTGCCCCACGCTAGCCCCTCGCCCCAAGCGGGTGTGATGCTCACGCGGCGTTTGCGTCTCGAGCCGATGCGGCAAGGCGATCTCGATGCCATGCACGGCATCGTCAACGAGACCAGCGTGCGTCGTTTCCTGTTCGACAACCAGGCCACCAGTCGCGAGCGTGTGCGAAACATGCTGTCCGCGAGCGAGCGACAGTTCCGGGAAAACGGCACGGGCATCTGGGCGCTGCGCACGCATGCCAGCGAGCGCCTGATCGGTTTTTTCTGCCTCTGGCCCTTCGTCGTGAAGCGCGAAATGGAACTCGGCTTCGCCCTGTCCTGGGCTCACTGGGGAAAGGGCTACGCGACGGAAGCCGGGGCCGCGCTGATCGACTACGTGCGCGAGCATCTGGGTTGGAAGCAGTTGCAGGCCAGCACGGACCTGCACAACAACCGTTCGATCCTGACCTTGTGGCGGCTGGATTTCGTCGAATCGGCCCTGATCCGCGGTCCGGCCGGGCCATTGCGGGTGTTCAAGCGAAAGCCCTGAGGGCACCCGGATCTGCCACTGTCATTGGAGGGGGCTGCAGACCTGCCGCGGACATGGGTCCTGCGGTGCGGGAATGCGTAGTATTCGGGGCGGGTTCCACTCCTCACCGGCACGCCTTGCGCGCTCTCGACATGCTGGCCACGTCGTCCGCCCCGAACGTCCGTACGCAACTCGAACTGCTGTCGCAGATGGTCGAGGAGATTTCGGGCGAGCTGGCGCTGGACCCCCTGCTTGCGCACATCGTCGAGCGCGCCTGCAACCTGATCGGTGCTGACGATGGCGTGATCGGCCTGTACGTTCCCGAGCTGGATGTGATCCGCACCGCCGCGAGCCATAACATCCCCGCCAACGAACTGCGCGCAATCGTGCCGCGCGGCAAGGGACTGACTGGCCGCGTGCTGGAAACCGGCAAGCCGTTGCGCTGCTATTACGACGACCTGCCCGAACCTACCCGTCCCGCGCCTCCCGGCATGCACGTCATCGGCATGCCGATCCGGGCGCGCGGACGCCTGATCGGCGTGTTCGGCATCGGCGTCAATGCCCCGCGCACACTCGACGCCGAAGCCCAGGACCTGCTGCACCTGTTCGCGCGCCATGCCGCCATCGCCATCGACAACGCGCGCCGCTACAGCGAGGAACAACGCCGCGCCTCGCGCTTCGCACTGATCGCGCGCGTGGCGGCCATCGGTGCGACAGGCCCGGCCGTGGATACGCTGCTGCAGCAGGCCGCCGACGCGATCCACGACACGCTCGACTATCCGAACGTCGATATCCCGCTGCTCGACCCGGACGATCCTGACACCCTGGTGATCCGCATCCGTGGTGGCGAGTACAAGCGGCTGATCCAGCACGAGGATCGCCTGCCGATCACGCAGGGCATCATGGGCGCGGCCGTGCGCGAGCGCAGGATGCAGCTGGTCAACAATGTCGCGATCGATCCGCGCTATGTGTCTCCGCCGGGCGTGAGCCCACCGCTGGCCGAGCTGGCCATCCCGATCCTGCACGGCGAAATCGTGCTCGGCGTGCTCAATGTCGAAGCCGATCGCACGTTCGACGAGCTCGATTGCATCAGCCTGGAGATCGTCGCCGAGCATCTCGGCGTGGCGATCCTCAATGCGCGCCTGTTCGAGCGTTCCACCGAGGCCGCCCTGCTGGAAGAACGCCAACGGCTCGCGCGCGACCTGCACGACAGCGTCACCCAGATCCTGTCCTCGATGAGCCTGATCACACAGTCGCTTGCAGAAGCCTGGCACCGGGATCCTGTCGAAGGCGAGCGCAGGGTGGAGCGCCTCGGCGAGCTGTCGCGGCTCGCCTTTGCGGAAATGCGCGGCCTGCTGCGTGAGTTGTCGCCGCGCGCCGCCGTCTCGCGCGATTTTGCCGTCTCGCCTTTTCAACCGCACTTCAAGCATCGGTTGCAACGCCTGCTTTCGGCGATGGTGCCAGCCAACGTGCTGCTGCAGATCAATATCGACAATTTCCAGCCCCAGGCCGACGCCCACGAAGAGGCCCTGCTGCGTGTGTGCCAGGAAGCTGTTTCCAATGCCCTCCGCCATGCACTGCCCTCGTCGATCGAGATCGGAACGCTGCTCACCTCGTCTGGGCTGCGGCTGAGCATCGCCGACGATGGTCGCGGCATGCCGGAAACCATGCGACAGGGCATGGGCCTGGACAACATGCGTGGGCGCCTGTCGGAGTTGGGCGGACGCCTGCACATCGCACCACGCCTGCCGCATGGCACCCAAATTCTCGCTTATCTCCCGCGTGCCGACCGGAAACCAAAATGAACCAGATGATCAGGATCTTGCTCGCAGACGACCACGCGGTCGTGCGCGAAGGATTGCGCGGACTGCTCGAGCAGCAATCCGACATGCGGGTGATCGCGGAGGCGGGCGATGGTGCCGTGGCGCTGGAGCTGCTGATGTCGGAGCGGCCGGACGTGATCGTGCTCGACATGAAGATGCCGGGGCCTTCGGCCGTCGAGACGATCGGCGAGGCCAAGCGCCTGCGCCCTGAAACCCAGGTGCTGGTGTTCACCAGCTATGCCGAGGATTCGCAGGTCCGCGATGCGCTGGCAGCGGGCGCCACCGGCTACCTGCTGAAGGATGCACTGCGCGACGATCTGGTGCGCGCCGTGCGCGAAGTCGCCGCCGGTCGTGCCTGGCTGCATCCGCAGGCGCAACGGCAGATGCTGGACTGGATGCGGCGACCGCCTTCGCCGATCGAAACGCTCACCGCACGCGAACGTTCGGTGCTCGCGCTGCTTGCCGAGGGCCTCAGCAACAAGCAGATCGCCCGTAAGCTCGCGCTCACCGAAGGAACGGTGAAAGGCTATGTCAGTCAGGTGCTGGACAAGCTCAGCGTTGCCGACCGGACGCAGGCGGCGTTGCTCGCGCATCGCGAGGGCCTGACCAGCGCCGAATAGCGTTGCATTCGGCGATGGAGGCAGCGGATCGCAGTCCGCCGGCGTCGACTTAGATGCTGCGTCGTCGACGCCGCGCCGACCTCGCCGAGTGAATAGGCGCCTGTCGTCCGACGCTCACTTTCGTCAGATCGCGATACTTCGTTCAGACGGTGCTCGATCCGGAAACTTGACGGATGCCGCGAGGCTCGCCACGACCTAGTCTGTCCGGATGCGGCAGGCGATCGATCGTCCGCCACTCAGCGGACTGCATCTCGGACCGACGCACCGCGGCGGCATCGCCCCCGCCATGCGCACGAATACGACGCGCCACGGCCGGCATCGGCATCAGAATCGGAGTAACCAAATGACCATCCCACCCCTAAGCACGTCCGGCGCGGCAACGGCGACGAGCGGCGCGTTCGAGCCCGTCGCGCCCACCCAGCGCAGCGAGTGGCTGGATGCGTTGCGCGGATTCGCGTTGCTCGGCATCCTCGTGCTCAACATCCAGGTGTTCAGCGGCTACGCCTTCCGGGGCCTGGTATCGACGACGCCTATGCCATCGGCTGCGTATCTGCTGGATCCGGCTCTGGATCTGCTGGCGCATGCGATGGGGCAGGGCAAGTTCTATTCGTTGTTCTCGTTCCTGTTCGGCCTCGGCTTCGCACTGCAGTTGCGGCGCGCGCCGGGCACCGACGTGCAGGCGCTGCCGGTGGTGCGCAGGCGCATGGCATGGCTACTGGTGTTCGGACTCGCGCATGCACTATTGCTCTGGTTCGGCGACATCCTCACCGTCTACGCGGTGTTCGGCTTCGCGTTAATCTGGTTTCGTCACGTCTCCCAGCGCGTGCTGCTGCGATGGGCTCTGTTCTTCCTGGCGTCGCCGATGCTGGCGTACCTGGTGTTCATGGCCGTCGGCCTCGGCGATCCCTTGGCGGGCGATCCCTCGGTGCCGCTGGCTGAAAGCCCGATCGGCAAGGCGATTAGCGCCATGACGGGCGGCAGCTACTTCGACGTCGTGCAGAACCAGCT
>JACMKK010000404.1 GCA_014380115.1 Luteimonas sp.
GCAAGTCGACACTCGTGAAAACACTGGTCGGCGAATTGCCGTTGCTCACGGGCGAGCGCTACGCGCACGGTGACCTGCGCATCGGTTACTTCGCCCAGCACACGGTCGAGGCGTTGGTTGCCGGCACGTCGCCGATAGATCACCTGCGCGAGCTGTCGCCGCCGAACGTGCCGACGCAGCAGTTCCGCGATTTCCTCGGCAAGTGGAGTTTCCCTGGCGATCGCGCGTTCGAAAGCATCGACAGCTTCTCGGGCGGCGAACGCGCGCGCCTGGCGCTGGCGCTGATCGCCTGGAAGCAGCCCAACGTGCTGCTGCTCGACGAACCGACCAACCATCTCGACCTGGAAATGCGCGAGGCGCTGGCCGAGGCGCTCAGCGATTTCCCCGGCGCGATCGTGCTGGTCTCGCACGACCGCCACCTGATCGGGCTGGTCAGCGACACGTTCTGGCGCGTCGCCGACGGCGTGGTCAAACCGTTCGCGGGCGACCTCGACGAGTACGCCGCGTGGCTGCGCACGCGCGCCAACGCCGGCGATGCCAAATCGCCGCCGGTGATGCCGCAGTCAGCGCCTGCGCCGGCGCCAGCGGTCAAGCAGCCGAAGGTCAATCCGCACAAGCTGGCGAAAGTCGAATCGCAAGTCGCCGAATTGGAGACGCGGATCGCCGCGCTCGACCGAGAACTGGCCGATCCCGGGCTGTACGCGGAGGGCGGCGCGCGCGCGAACGAGTTGGGACGGCTGCAACAGCAACTGCGCGGCGAACTCGAAGCCGCCGAAGCGGAGCTGCTGGCGCTCTACGAATCGAATGCGGCCTGAGTGGGTGTGGCGTGGGCGAGTGTGGTCTGCGCTGCGATTTGCCGCGGATGCGGCCCACGGTTACCGTGCCCGCATGCCTGCCCTCCTGCGTCACGCTGCTTGCGCAGCGATCCTCGTCGCCTTGTCCGCCTGCGCAACGACGCCATCCGCCCCGGGCAACGCGCCATCGACGGGGACGAACGCAGTGCAGGCCACGCCCGCCCACGCTTTCTTTGCCGATCTCTCGGCTCTGTGCGGCAAGGCCTACCCCGGCCGTGTCGTGGTCGATACGCCAACGCCGGCCAAGGATCCATTCGCAGGTAAATCTCTGGTGATGCATGTGCGCGAATGCAGCGCGGACGCCATCCGCATTCCGTTCCATGTCGGCGACGATCGCTCCCGCACATGGGTGGTGACGCGCACGCCATCTGCGCTGCGCCTGAAGCACGACCACCGCCACCAGGATGGCAGCGAAGACGCGGTGACGCAGTACGGCGGCGACACCGTCGGTGCCGGCACCGCGCAGCGGCAGGCATTTCCGGCAGACGCTGCGTCGAAGGCGATGTTTTTGAGGGAAGGACTGGCTGTCTCGGTCGACAACACCTGGGCCATCGAATGGGTGCCTGGCCGCAGCTTCACCTACGAACTGTCGCGCCCGAACGGGCGGTTGTTCCGCGTGGAATTCGACTTGACCAGAACGGTCGCCGCCCCACCTCCGCCATGGGGCGCCGCGAAACAATCCCCTCCGCCAGTCGGGGAGGGTTAGGGTGGGAGCGGCCGGATCCCATGCGTCGGATTGATAGGAAGCATCGAGTGCGACGCATCCGCCGCGTTCGACGCAATCCATCCAGCGACGATCTCGAATCCGCTCACCACATCCCGACCTTTCCCCGCTGCGCGAGGGAAGGCGCCAAGTAACTTGGCTCCGACGCCTGCAGGGAAGGAGCCGATCCTTGATAAGCCACGTGCTGGCCCCAGAATGCGCCCAGCTGAGGACAAGAACCCACCATGCCGATCTACGCTTTCCGCTGCGCCGCCTGCGGCCATGACTTCGACCGCCTGCAGAAGCTTTCCGATCCCGATCCGGAGACCTGTCCGGTGTGCGGGGCCGGGCCCGTGCAACGTCAGCTCACCGCGCCGTCGTTCCGCTTGTCGGGCAGTGGCTGGTACGAAACCGACTTCAAGAAAGATGGCAAGAAGCGCAACCTGACCGAGGGCGGGGAGGGCAGTGCCAAGCCCAAGGCCGATGGCGGCTCAAGCGAAGGCAAGTCCACCGAAATCAAGCCGGCGTCTGCGCCGGCTTCGCCCGCCAAGACCGAAACCAAGGCCGATCCGAAGCCCAAACCGGCTGCGGAATAGTCCTGGCGTAGCCGTTCAGCGCACGCCGAAGCGCGCGCGGCAGCCGCCGCTGACCCAGAGGCTGGCGCCGCCCGAATAGCCCCAGCTCGTGCCTTCGGCGCAGGGCGTTTTCGACAGTTGCTGCAGCATGCGCGGTCGCCCGTAACGCGTGTTCCACGCACAGGTCGTCTGCTTCCTGTCGTTGCTCGCGCAGGTCACGCTGTAGCCTGTCGGCCCCGCGCCGCTGCGGGCGCTGAACTCGGCGCGGCAGCCGCCATTGACCCACAGGCCGCGGCTGTCGTAGCCCCAGGTGCGCCCGGACACGCACGGCGATTTCGACAACTGCCGACTGAGCTGCGGCTGCCCGTAGGCCGCGTTCCAGTTGCAGGTCTGGTAACGGTTGTCCTGGCTGCCGCAGGTGATGCGGTGGTCGTTCGCGATCGGCGGCCGCGGCTGTACCTGGCGCGCTGCGGCGAATTCGCCGCGGCAACCGTTCCACACCGTGATCGAGCCGTTGTCCGATGCCCAGCTGCTGCCCTGGCTGCAAGACTTCTTGGACAACTGCCGCACCAGCCTCGACGGACCGCGCCACGGCGTCGTGCAACGCTGGGAGTGGTTGTCGGTGCTCTGGCAGAGGATCGTGCCGGCGACCGGCGGGCGCGGGCCGACGTTGCCGCTGCCGGCGAGCGACTGCGCGATGTCCTGCTTGATCCGGCTGAAGGTCCAATTCGAGCGGTTGACCTGATCGGTGTAGAAGCGCAGCTGGTCGTCGGGAATGCGACGGCCGTTCGACTGCTCGCTGTATTCCAGGCTGATGACGCGGACCTGGTCGTTGTACGACAGGCTGCGCAGGTTCTCGGGAGCGTAGGCGCGTGTCGTCTGCGCGCCGGTGGGCGCGGTCATGAGCCACAGGCCCAACGCCAGCAGGATGGAGCCCAGTGTCAGTTTCATGATGGATCCCCGATCGAATGTCGTGTCTCGTGCACCCGGCGAACCGCGTTCTGCAGCCCCATACGGCCGCGCCAGGCAACGGCAGGCACCGAATTAGCCGACCGTACGGCCAGTAGGGCGCGGCAACCGTTAAAATCGCGTGTTCCGGCCCGGTCGGCGCCTGTTCGGGCGCGCCCGGCCGCGTGCACCCACGCGTGCACTCACTTTTGGAGTCTCCATGCGTACCCATTACTGCGGCCTGATCGACGAGGCGCTGATCGGCCAGACCGTCACCCTGTGTGGCTGGGCCGATGTCGCCCGCAACCTCGGCGGCCTGTGCTTCATCGACCTGCGCGACCACGAGGGCATCGTGCAGGTGCTGGCCGAACCCGATGCGGCGGAGGTGTTCAAGGTTGCCGAGAAGGTGGGTTACGAGGATTGCCTGCGCGTGACCGGCACCGTGCGCGCGCGCCAGTCCGTCAACAACAAGATCAAGTCGGGCCAGGTCGAGATCATCGCCACGCGCATCGAGCTGTTGAACAAGGCCGAGCCGCTGCCGTTCCACGCCCACGAGAATCCGGGCGAGGAATCGCGCCTGACCTATCGCTACCTCGACCTGCGCCGGCCCGAGATGCAGAAGATGATGCGCACCCGCATCAAGCTCGTGCAGGCGCTGCGGCGCTGGCTCGACGCGCGCGATTTCCAGGACATCGAGACGCCGATCCTGACCAAGGCCACGCCCGAGGGCGCGCGCGACTTCCTCGTGCCCGCGCGCCTGCATCCGGGCGAGTTCTACGCGCTGCCGCAATCGCCGCAGCTGTTCAAGCAGATCCTGATGGTGGCCGGCTTCGACCGCTATTACCAGATCGCGCGCTGCTTCCGCGACGAGGCGCTGCGTGCCGATCGCCAGCTCGAGTTCACGCAGCTCGACATGGAATTCGCCTGGGTGACCGAGCGCGACGTGCAGGACGCGACCGAGACGCTGATCCGTGACGTATTCGCCGAGGTGATGGGCGTCGAACTCGCCAATCCATTTCCACGGATGACCTATGCCGAAGCGGTGCGCCGCTACGGATCGGACAAACCCGATCTGCGCATCGACCTGGAACTCGTCGACGTCGCCGATCTCGTGAGGGGCAGCGAGTTCAAGGTCTTCACGGATTGGGCTGATCATCCCGAGGGCCGCGTCGTGGCCTTGCGCGTGCCCGGCGGCGCGACGCTGTCGCGCAAGCAGATCGACGACTACGCCGCGCACGCCGCGAAGTACGGCGCCAAGGGTCTGGCCTGGATGAAGGTCGACGACGCGGCGAAGGGACGCGACGGCATCAATTCGCCGATCGCCAAGTTCCTCGACGACACTACGCTGGCCGCGATCATCGGCGCGACAGGCGCGCAGGCCGGCGACCTGCTGCTGTTCGGTGCAGCAACTTACAAGGCGGCGTCCGATTTCATGGGCGCGGTGCGGCTGAAGATCGGCAAGGATCTCGGTCTCGTCGCCGATGCCTGGGCGCCGCTGTGGGTGACCGATTTCCCGATGTTCGAGTGGGACGAGGAGGCCAACCGCTATGTCGCCCTGCATCATCCGTTCACCGCGCCCGCGGTCGACGACATCGCCGACCTGCGCGCCAATGCGAAGACTGCGGTGTCGCGCGGCTACGACATGGTGCTCAACGGCAATGAAATCGGCGGCGGCTCGATCCGCATGCATCGCAGCGACATGCAGAGCGCGGTGTTCGAGCTGCTCGGCATCGGCGCGGAAGAAGCGCAGGCCAAGTTCGGTTTCCTGCTCGACGCGTTGAAGTACGGCGCGCCGCCGCACGGCGGCATCGCCTTCGGCATCGACCGCATCGCTGCGCTGATGGCCGGTACCGAATCGATCCGCGACGTGATCGCCTTCCCGAAAACGACCACGGCGCAATGCCTGATGACCGGCGCGCCGTCGCCGATCCCGGATGCGCAACTCGCCGAGGTGCACGTATCGGTGCGCCCGAAGGCGTGACCGCGGAGCCGACCATCCGTCGCGCGACGCCGGGGGATGCCGCCACGGTGTCGCGCATCGCAGCGCGCGCGTTCACCGAGAGCTTCGGCCATCTGTATCCCGACGAGGACCTGCAAGCGTTCCTGGCCACGAATTTTACTGTCGAGCGGCAGGCGCAGATCCTCGCCCATCCGGACTATGCGATCTGGCTGTTGGAACTGGAGGGCGAAGTCGTCGGTCACGCCGCGGCCGGGCCATGCGGCCTTCCGCATCCGCAGGTCGCCGACGGCGATGGCGAGGTCAAGCGCCTGTACGTGCTCAAACAGGCGCAGAACGGCGGCGCCGGCAGCCGCCTGTTCCGCACGATGCTCGACTGGCTGGAGCGCAATGGTCCGCGCACGTTGTGGATCGGTGTGTGGTCGGAGAACCTGGCCGCGCAGCGCTTCTACGCCCGCCATGGTTTCGGCAAGGTCGGCGAATACGAATTCCCTGTCGGGCGCGCTCGCGATCTCGAATTCATCCTCAGGCGCGTACCGGAGTGACGCAGCGCGTGCTGCTGCTGCACGGCATCTGGAACGCCAAGGCCTGGCTTGCGCCGTTGGCTTCGAGATTGCGGGCCGGTGGATTCGTGCCGGAAATCCTGGGCTATCCCAGCGTCTTTTCCAGTCCGGATGCGACCGTGCCGCAGCTGATCAAACGCCTCTCCGCGGGCGAGGAAACCGCCATCGTCGGCCACAGCCTGGGCGGCATGATGGCGTTGGAAGCACTGCGCTGCGCCTCCGACCTTCCGGTCACGCGCGTGGTGTGCCTCGGTTCGCCGTTGCGTGGCAGCCATACCGCGCGGCAGGTCGGCGGCCGCCTGTGGACTGCGCCTGTGCTCGGCCGCAGCGCGGGCCTGTTGCAACGCGGGTTCGAGCGCTGGGACGGCACGGTTGAGGTCGGAATGGTGGCGGGGAACGTGCCTCACGGGCTGGGACGATTGTTCGCTGCGTTCGAAGGCGAATCGGACGGTACGGTGACCATCGAGGAAACCAGGCTTCCCGGCCTGGCCGACCACTGCATCGTCGCCTCCAGCCACAGTGGCCTGGTGTTCTCGGCCGATGCGGCGCGGCAGGCCATGGCCTTTCTCCGGAACGGGTCTTTCGAACACTCGAGCACTCCCGGCGCACCGGGTTCGCCGGCCGGGTGAGCGCCGGGAAAGATGGGCGGATCGGGTAAAATCTCTGGTCCACCCTCCATATCAGCCGGAGTCCCATGGGTCGGGGTCCATCCATCGAAGGCCGCAAGAACGCCGAAGACGCCCGGCGCGGCAAGATTTTCACCAAGATCATCCGCGAGATCGGCGTGGCCGCGCGCGCAGGCGGCGGCGATCCCGCCGGCAACCCGCGCCTGCGTACCGCGATCGACAAGGGCCTGTCGGCGAACATGACCAAGGACGTGATCGAACGCGCCATCAGGAAGGCCACCGGCGAGCTCGAAGGCGTCGAGTACGAAGAGATCCGCTACGAGGGCTACGCATCGGGCGGGGTGGCGGTGATCGTCGATTGCCTCACCGACAACAAGGTGCGTGCCGTAGCCGACGTGCGCCATGCCTTCGGCAAGTTCGGCGGCAACCTCGGTACCGACGGCTCGGTGGCTTTCATGTTCCGCAAGCTCGGCGTGCTGAGTTTCGCGCCCGGCGCCGACGAAGAGGAGCTCACCGAAGCTGCGATCGACGCCGGCGCAGACGATGTGATCGCCTATGACGACGGCGCGATCGACGTGCTGACGACGCCGGACGCATTCGCTGCGGTCAAGGCCGCGATGCAGGCGGCCGGACTGATGCCGGACATCGCAGAAGTGACCATGCGCGCCGACAACGACATCGCCGTGACTGGCGACACCGCGCAACAGGTCGCCAAGCTGCTCGCCTGGCTCGAAGACCTCGACGATGTGCAGAGCGTTTACTCCAACGCCGACCTCGGCGAAGACGCATACGCCCAGCAGCAGGCGTAAGCTACTCCAGTGATCCAGCCGCCATCGATCGAGTCTGTCTTGCCCGTGCCGTCGGCACGCTGCCACGTGCGGCCTGCGTGATCCGAATCCTCGGAATCGACCCGGGTTCGCAGCGCACGGGGGTCGGCATCATCGATGTCGATGCCGCCGGCCGGACGACGCATGTCTTCCACGCACCGCTCAACCTGCTCGCCGCGGAGGACTTCCCGCGTCGGCTGAAGATCCTGCTGAAGCTGTTGGGCGACGTGATCGACGAGCACCACCCCGACGAGGTCGCGATCGAACAGGTGTTCATGGCGCGCAATCCGGATTCCGCGCTCAAGCTCGGCCATGCGCGCGGCGCCGCGATCTGCGCTGCGGTCATGCGCGACCTGCCGGTGCACGAGTACGCCGCCAAGGAGGTCAAGCTGGCGCTGGTCGGCAAGGGCGGCGCGGACAAGGTGCAGGTGCAGCACATGGTCGGCGTCATGTTGCGGCTGCAGGGCAAGCTGCAGGCCGACGCCGCCGACGCGCTGGCCATCGCGATCACGCATGCGCATGTGCGCGCGAGCGCGCAGCGGCTAGGCGTGAATGTGCGTGAAGCTTGGAGTCGCAAGTGAGGCGCGCCGCAGCCTGCTTGTCTCCCTCCCCTGCGAATGCAGGGAGGGTTGGGGAGGGGTGCAGTCGGATCAGGTCATTCTTTCTGGAGCTTCCCAACTTGGCTCTTCGTCGAGTTCGTCGGATCCGACTTCACCCCCTCCCAACCTCCCCCTGCATTCGCAGGGGGAGGGGCCAGAAGCAAAGGCGCTGAGATGATCGGCAGACTCAAAGGCACCCTCATCCACAAACAACCGCCCTGGCTGGTGGTGGACGTCAACGGCGTCGGCTACGAACTCGAAGCGCCGATGAGCACCGTCTACGACCTGCCCGAGCTCGGCCGCGAGGTCTCGCTGTTCACGCATTACGCGCAGAAGGAGGACAGCGTCTCGCTGTACGGCTTCCTGCGCGAAAGCGAGCGGCGTCTGTTCCGCGACGTGCAACGGGTCAGCGGCATCGGCGCGAAGATCGCGCTGGCGGTGCTGTCGGGCATCAGCGTCGACGACTTCGCGCGGCTGGTGCAGGCGGGCGACGTGACGGCGTTGACGCGTGTGCCGGGCATCGGCAAGAAGACGGCCGAGCGCATGGTGGTCGAATTGCGCGACCGCGCCGCCGATCTCATCACCGGCAATCCCATCGGCGGCAGCGGCGTCCCCCATGATCCGCAGTCCGAAGCAGTGAGCGCGCTGCAGCAACTCGGCTACAAGCCGGCCGAAGCCGTGCGCATGGCGCAGGCGGCAACCGCCGACGGCGACGATGCCGCCACCATCATCCGCAAGGCACTGCAGGCGGCGCTGCGCTAGTCGCAGAGCCCTTTAGAGCCCACCCTCACTTCCTACGCGCTAGCCTCCCGCCAATGTCCGCAGTACAGATCCCGCATCCCAACGAAGGCAATTCCGGCCACGGCCATACCAAGATCGGTCTGCCCGGACTGGTCGTCGGCGCGATCGGCGTCGTCTTCGGCGACATCGGCACCAGCCCGCTGTACACGCTGAAGGAAGCGTTCTCGCCGCACTACGGCCTGGTCGCCAACCACGACACGGTGCTCGGCATTCTGTCGCTGGTGTTCTGGGCGTTGATGATCGTGGTCACGATCAAGTACGTGACCATCATCATGCGCGCCGACAACGACGGCGAGGGCGGGATCATGGCGCTCATGGCGCTGGTGCAGCGCAGCTTGCCGAAGGGCGCGCGATCGACTTACGTGATCGGCATCCTCGGCATCTTCGGCGCGTCGCTGTTCTTCGGCGACGGCGTGATCACGCCCGCGATCTCGGTCCTCTCGGCGATCGAAGGCCTCGAGGTCGCGGCGCCGCAACTGCATCGTTTCATCGTACCGATCACCGTGCTGGTGCTGGTGGCGCTATTCGCGACGCAGCGCTTCGGCACGGCCAAGGTCGGCCGGGTCTATGGACCAGTGACGGTGGTGTGGTTCCTCGCGCTGGCGGCGATCGGCCTGTTGAACATCGTGCACGAGCCCGACGTACTGCACGCGCTCAATCCGTGGTGGGCCATGCGCTTCTTCGTCGAACATGGATGGCACGGCATCTTCATCCTCGGCGCGGTCGTGCTGGCCGTGACCGGCGGTGAAGCGCTCTATGCCGACATGGGTCACTTCGGCGCCAAGCCCATCCGCTATGGCTGGTACCTGCTGGTCCTGCCGGCACTGATGCTCAATTACCTCGGCCAAGGTGCGCTGGTGCTGGAAAGCCCGGAGGCCATCAGGAACCCGTTCTATCTCGGCGTGCCCGACTGGGGCCGCATCCCGATGATCGTGCTGGCCACCGCGGCCACCGTGATCGCCTCGCAGGCGGTGATCACCGGCGCGTTCTCGGTGGCACGACAGGCGATGCAGCTGGGTTACATCCCGCGCATGGAGATCAAGCACACCTCGCGCGAGACCATCGGCCAGATCTACATTCCCTGGATCAACTGGGTGCTCATGCTGGCGGTGATCGCGCTGGTGCTCGCGTTCCGCAGCTCGACCGCGCTGGCTTCGGCCTATGGCGTATCGGTGTCGGGCACCATGCTGATCGACACCCTGTTGCTGGCGCTGTTCGCGCGTGCGATGTGGCCGAAGGCGCGACGCTGGGTGCTGCCGTTGTGCGCGGTTTTCCTGGTGATCGATGTCGCGTTCCTGGTCGCCAACGGCGTGAAATTCTTCCAGGGCGCATGGTTTCCGGTAATCCTCGGCATCGTGGTGTTCACGCTGCTGCGCACCTGGCGCCGCGGTCGCGAACTGCTCCATGACGAGGTGCGCAAGGAAGGCATCCAGATCGACAGCTTCCTGCCCGGCCTGCTGCTGGCGCCGCCGCTACGGGTGCCGGGCACGGCGATCTTCATGACCGCCGACAAGGGCGTGGTGCCGCATGCGCTGATGCACAACCTCAAGCACAACAAGGTGCTGCACGAGCGCAACGTGTTCCTCACCGTGGAGACGCTTACCACGCCTTATGCGCCCAAAGGCAAGCGGTTGGCGATCGAGCCGATCGGCGACGACTTCTATCGCGTATTGATCCGCTTCGGTTTCATGGAAACGCCCGACGTGCCGCAGGCGCTGATGGGCTCGTGCGATCGTGGCGGCATCTATTTCGATCCGATGGACACGACCTATTTCGCCAGTCGCGAAACCATCGTCGCCAGCGCGCATCGCGGCATGCCGATCTGGCGCGACAAGCTGTTCGCGATCATGCACCGCAACGCGGCGCCGGCGACCGGGTTCTTCCGCATTCCCGGCAACCGCCTGGTCGAATTGGGCGCGCAGGTCGAGATCTAACGATCCGCGCCGCGCATGCGCGGGGGATGGCAATCGCGCCGCGCCGTCC
>JACMKK010000405.1 GCA_014380115.1 Luteimonas sp.
TGCCGAATGGAACATCGTCGCGGCCAGACGCGACGGCGCGCCCGGCGTCTACGTCGGCGACGCCAAGGTCGCCGCGCTCGGCATCCGCGTGCGCCGCGGCTGCACCTTTCACGGGCTGGCCTTCAATATCGACATGGACCTGGCCCCGTTCCACCGCATCAATCCCTGCGGTTACGCCGGGCTGCAGGTGACCTCGATGTTAGACTTGGGTGGCCCGTCCAGCCTCGATGCGGTCAAGCCCGTGCTGCTGGACAAGCTCGCCAACCAGTTCGGCCTGGCGCTGCACGAGGCACCCTCCGGCCTCGCCTTACCTGCGACGCAAGCCGCCTGATTCCCGGACGCCATGACCGACTCCATCGCCAAGCCTTCCCTCGACAAGGGCATCCCGCTGCAGGTCGTCGCCACGTCCGCGCCGGCGCCGCTCGAAGTGGGCCCGCTCCAAGTCGGTGTGAAGCAGGTCGCCGGCGACAAGATCGGCCGTTCGCCGGTGCAGTTCGCCGACGCGCCGGTGCTGCGCAAGCCGTCGTGGATCCGCGTGCGCATTCCTTCCAACGGCGCGGTCGCGAAGTTGAAGGCGAAGCTGCGCGAGAACCGCCTGGTCACGGTGTGCGAGGAGGCGAGCTGCCCGAACATCCACGAATGCTTCGGCCATGGCACGGCCACCTTCATGATCCTCGGCGAAGTGTGCACGCGCCGCTGCAGCTTCTGCGACGTCGCCCACGGGCGGCCCAAGCCGCCCGATGCCGACGAGCCACGCAACCTCGCCAACACCATCGCCGACATGGGCCTGAAGTACGTCGTCGTCACCAGCGTCGATCGCGACGACCTGCGCGACGGCGGTGCCCAGCATTTCGTCGACTGCATCGCCTCGATCCGCGCACAGAGCCCGACCACGCGCATCGAGATCCTCACGCCCGACTTCCGCGGCAAGGGCCGCATGGAGCGCGCGCTGGAGATCCTCGCGACCAATCCGCCCGACGTGTTCAACCACAACGTCGAGACCGTGCCGGATCTCTACAGCAACGTGCGGCCGGGCGCGGACTACCAGTGGTCGCTGACGCTGCTGCAGAAGTTCAAGCAGCAGCATCGGGGCGTGCCGACCAAGTCCGGCATCATGCTCGGCCTCGGCGAGACCATGGAACAGGTGCAGGGCACGCTGCGCGACCTGCGCGCGCACGATGTCGACATGATCACCATCGGCCAGTACCTGCAGCCGAGCGCGCACCACCATCCGGTGTTGCGCTATTGGACGCCGGATGAATTCAAGGCGCTGGAAACCTTCGGCATGGCGCTCGGTTTCAGCCACGTCGCCTCCGGCCCGCTGGTCCGTTCCTCGTATCACGCGGACAGGCAGGCCGCGGAAGCCGGTGTCGCCGCCTGAGAGTGCCTGTTCAGCTTGCTCGCAACGGGCTAGTGTCGGAACGCAGGTGAGAGATGCGCGAAAGCGTGACCGTCATGCCGGCAAAAGTCCGTAGCCAGTTGTGCGAGCCGGCTGCCCAGGCTGGGTACGGGTTTCACCGGGATGACGGTCAGACAAGTTTCGGACCGCCCGGACCGACGGTGGTCACAGCCTGATGATTTGTTCACATCCACGCCAATCCGCGCGGTTAAAGTGAAATCGAGGCTGGGTCGTGCAACTTTCGGCACTTCCTGTCCGTCTCTAACTGCCACAGCCTCAGCTTAGCGACCCCAATCCACGAGATTCCAGGCCACGCCCACGGCCCGAGTAAACGAATGAAAGCATTCCGCGCACTGCCCGTCACCCTGATCGCCCTGGCCCTGACCACGCCACTCGCCTTGCTGGCGCGCGCGGACAGCGACTCCGGCGTCGCCATCCCGGCAGTGCCCACCGCTGCCCAGGCCACGACGTCCAAACTGGTCTATGGCCTGTTGTCGGACAGCCGCTACGCCTATCGCCCGCGCGCGCTTGACGATGCGCTGTCGGCCGACATCTTCAAGCGCTACCTCGAAGCGCTCGACGGCGGCAAGGTGTTCTTCACCGCGCAGGACATCGCCGGCTTCGCGCCGTACAAGACCAAGCTCGACGACGCGATCAAGAGCGGGCAGATGGATCCGGCCTACGCGATGTTCAACCTGTACCGGCAGCGCGTGAACGAGCGCGTCGCGCAGGCGCGCGGCCTGCTCAAGCAGGACATCTTCGATTTCAGCGGCACCGATCGCTGGGACTACGATCGCGAGGACGCGCCGTGGGCCGCCAACACGGCCGAGCTCGATACGCTGTGGAAGCAGTCGGTGCGCAACGACTGGCTGCGCCTGAAGATCGCCGGCAAGAAGCCCGAGGAAATCCGCAAGACCCTCGACAAGCGCTACGCGAACCTCGCCACGAGCCTGGGCGAACTCGATGCGCAAGACGCGTTCCAGAGTTTCCTCAACGCCTACACCGGTTCCATCGATCCGCATACCGACTACTTCGACCCGCGCAGCGCCGAGCGCTTCAACCAGAGCATGTCGCTGTCGCTCGAAGGCATCGGTGCGGTGCTGCAGAAGCAGGACGACGTGGTCGTGATCCGCGAGATCGTGCCCGGCGGTCCGGCCGCGCTCAGCAACAAGTTCAAGCCCGGCGACCGCGTGGTCGCGGTCGGGCAGGGCAACAGCGGCTTGATGGAAGACGTGATCGGCTGGCGCATCGACGACGTCGTCGAGAAGATCAAGGGCGCCAAGGGCACCAAGGTGCGGCTCGACGTGGTGCCGGCCGAAGCGGTGCTCGACAGCAAGCCGAACCGCATCGTGCTCACGCGCGCCAAAATCCGCCTCGAGGAGCAAGCCGCCAAGGCCGAGACCATCACCATTCCGGCCAGCGGCGACGCACCGGCCAAGCGCATCGGCGTGATCAAGTTGCCGGCGTTCTACCAGGACTTCGAAGGCCGCCGCAGCAACAGCGCCGACTATGCCTCGGCAACGCGCGACGTCTCGCGCCTGCTGCAGACCTTCCGCGCGCAGAAGATCGACGGCGTCGTGCTCGACCTGCGCAACAACGGTGGTGGTTCGCTCGACGAAGCGGTGGAATTGACTGGTCTGTTCATCGACCAGGGTCCGGTCGTCCAGGTGCGCGAATCCGGCGGCCGCGTCAGCGTCAGCGGCGACCGCACGGCCGGCGTGTCCTGGGACGGCCCGCTGGCGGTGCTGATCAACCGCGGCTCGGCTTCGGCCTCGGAGATCTTCGCCGGCGCGATCCAGGATTACGGACGCGGCCTGGTCATCGGCGAGACGACCTTCGGCAAGGGCACCGTGCAGAATCTGGTCGACCTCGATCGCTGGCCCGCCAACGAAGGCCAGCAGTTCGGCCAGGTCAAGCTGACCATCGCGCAGTTCTTCCTGCCCGGCGGCAGCAGCACGCAGAACAAAGGCGTGGTGCCGGACATCCGTTTCCCGGTCACCGTCGACGCCAGCGAATTCGGCGAGAGCACCTACGACAACGCGCTGCCGTGGACGCGGATTGCGGCCGTCCAGCACACGCGCTACGGCGACTTCACCACGCTGCTGCCGAAGCTCGATGCACTGCACGACGTGCGCGTGGCCAAGGACAAGGAATTCCAGTGGTGGTCGCAGGACGTGTCCGAGTTCCGCGCCGAGCAGGCCAAGAAGTACCTCTCGCTCAATGAAACCGAGCGCCGCGCCGAACGTGATCGCCAGGATGCCAAGCGCAAGCAGCGCCAGGTCGAGCGCAAGGCGTTGGGGCTGGATCTCGATCCGCTCGCCGACGACTCCGGCGACGATGGGCTGCAAGCCGGCGAACGCAACGTAGCGTTGGATGCGGCGCGCGAGAAAGCGGCCGAGAAGCGTCCGGATCCGCTGTTGCGCGAGTCCGCCGCGATCCTGGCCGATGCAGTGCGCCTGCTGAATGGCGATCGCCAGTTGTCGGCGCAGGTGTTGCCGGAATCGCGCGTGCCGGGCCACTGGACCGACTAGACGCGGCGCCCGCAGGCGCAGCAAGATCCGGATAGCGGGCGCCCAGTGCGCCCGTTACGCTTTGGGCCATGGACAAGCACACCTCCACACTCGAACGCCAGCTCGAACGCGCCCGGCAGCTGCTCGACGGCAGCGAGCTGTCGCTGGCCGAACTCGGCAAGGCCGTCGGCGTCAGCGCCTCGCACCTGCAGCGCCAGTTCAGTGCGCGCTACGGATTGAGCCCGGCCGAATACCTGGCGCAGCGCAAGCTCGGCATGCTCAAGTCGGGCCTGCGCGACGGCCATGACGTCAGCGCGGCGTTGTACGACGCCGGCTATGGTTCGCCCTCGCGCGTCTACGAAGACGGTGCCGCACGCCTCGGCATGACGCCCGCGCGTTATCGCGCCGGTGGCGCCGGCGAGGCGATCCGCTGGAGCGTGATAGACACCGCGCTCGGCCGCGCACTGGTGGCGACCACGCAACGCGGCATCTGCATGGTCGAACTGGGCAACGAAGACGCGGCGCTCGAAGCGAAGCTGCGTACGGAGTTTCCGCAGGCCGTGCTCGAACGCGTCGATGCCGGCCGCGACGAGTTCCTCGCCCCGCGCGTGCGCGCGGTCGCCGATACGCTCGCCGGCAAGCATGCGAGCGTGCCGGTCGACCTGCTCGGCACCGCCTTCCAGAAGCGGGTGTGGGATGCGCTGATGAAGATTCCCGAGGGCGAGACGCGCAGCTATGCGGAACTTGCCGCAGCCGTAGGATCACCACGCGCCGCGCGCGCGGTCGCCAGTGCCTGTGCGCATAACCGCATCGCGATCGTGGTGCCCTGCCACCGCGTGATTCGCGGCGATGGGTCGGCAGGTGGTTACCGCTGGGGCCTGCCGCTGAAGCAGCAGCTGCTGCAGCGCGAACGCGCAGCGTAAA
>JACMKK010000406.1 GCA_014380115.1 Luteimonas sp.
GCCGACTACTTTCCCGGCATCTGGGACACCAACCTGATCGATGGCCAGCTGCTCGGCGTGCCCTGGTACGTCGACACGCGGCTGGTGTTCTATCGCAAGGACATGCTGGCGAAAGCCGGGTTCAAGTCGCCGCCGAAGAACTGGGCGGAGTGGGAACGCGCGATGGCCGCGATCAAGCGCGACGTCGGGCCGCAACGCTACGCCGTGATGCTGCCGCTCAACGAGTTCGAACAGCAGCTCTCGTTCGCCCTGCAACAGGACGACCCGCTGCTGCGCGACGGCGGCGGTCGCGGCAACTTCCGCAGTCCCGGGTTCCGCCGCGCATTGGCGTTCTATGCCAACACGTTCAAGCAGGGTTGGGCGCCACCGATGTCGGAGACGCAGATCTCCAATGTCTGGGACGAGTTCTTCAATGGATTCTATGCGTTCTACGTCTCCGGCCCCTGGAACATCCGAGAGTTCCGCAAGCGCGCGCCGCCGCAACTGGCGCATGCTTGGGGCACGATGCCGCTACCCGGTCCTGATGACGGTCCTGGCGCGGGCATCGCCAGCGGGACCAGCTTGGTATTGTTCCGCTCCTCGCCGCATAAGCAGGCGAGCTGGAAGCTGGTCGAGTTCCTGTCGAGGCCCGACATCCAGCAGCGCTTCCATGCCGAAATCGGCGACCTGCCGCCGCGACGCAGCACGTGGGAGCATCCGACGCTCGCGAATGACGAGTACGCAAAGGCTTTCCGCGACCAGCTCGAGCGTGTCAAACCGACGCCGAAGGTGCTGGAGTGGGAACGCATCGTGCAGGAGATGCGCCTGGCCACGGAGCGTGTGGTGCGTGGCGGTGAGTCGCAGGACAAGGCTGTCCGCGAACTCGACGCGCGCGTGGACGCGATCCTGGAGAAGCGGCGCTGGATGACCGAGCGTGACAGGCAGGCTGCCGGGACCACGGCTGCCAAACCGCGGCCGGCAACGCGATGAAGACGACGTACAGGCCCATGGCATGTCGGAGCTCTGCAGTGTCGAGTTGCGGGGGCACCGATGCGTCCTAACCTGGCCGGCTGGATTTTCGCGGGGCCCGCATTGATCGTGATCGGCGTGTTCTTCGGCATCCCGGTGTTCGCCGCGCTGCTGCTCAGCCTCACCGACTTCGACCTGTACGCGCTCGCGGACATGAACAACCTGCGCTTCGTCGCGCTCGGCAACTATGCCGAGCTGCTGCGCACGCCGATGTTCTGGAAATCGCTCGCCAACACCACCTATTTCGTCGCCGTCGGCGTGCCGCTGTCGATCGCCGTCTCGCTGGGCACGGCGATGCTGCTCAATGCGCGCGTCGCGCGTTTCAAGGCCCTGTTCCGCACGGCTTTGTTCGCGCCGGTGGTGACGACCTTGGTCGCGGTGGCAGTGATCTGGCGGTATTTGTTCCACACCACGTATGGGCTAGTGAACTGGGCGCTCGGCTACCTGGGCATCGCGCCGGTCGACTGGCTCGGCGATCCGGCGTGGGCGATGCCGACCATCATGCTGTTCGCCGTGTGGAAGAACTTCGGCTACAACATGGTGATCTTCCTCGCCGGCCTGCAGGCGATCCCGCAGGACCTGTACGAAGCCGCGCGCATCGACGGCGCGTCGAAGTGGCGGCAGTTCCTGCATATCACGCTGCCGATGCTGGGACCGGTGCTGCTGGTGGTCGGCGTGATCACGATCTCCGGTTATTTCCAGCTGTTCGCCGAGCCTTACGTGATGACGCGCGGCGATCCGCTGCAGAGCACCGTCAGCGTCCTGTACTTCATGTACGAAGAGGGCTTCAAGTGGTGGAACCTGGGGCGCGCTTCGGCGGTGGCGTTCATGTTGTTCTTGATCATCCTCGCAATCACCACGCTGTTGCTGCACTTCGGGCGCAGGAAGGACCTGGTATGAAGGAGCGCGCGCATGGAGCGTGAAGTCGGCCAGTCGCGTGCGGGCGCGATCGCGATCAATGCGGCGTTGCTCGCGATTGCGCTGATCAGCCTGGCGCCGTTGGCGTGGATGCTGTCGGTGTCGTTCATGCCAGTCGGCGAGGCCAGCCATTTTCCGCCGCCGTTACTGCCCTCGAAGCTTACGCTGGCCAACTATTACGAGCTGTTCGCGCGCATCGGCCTGGGCCGCAACTTCGCCAACAGCGTGCTGGTATCGGGCGCGATCACCGTGTTGTCGCTGCTGGTCAACACCATGGCCGGCTATGCGTTCGCCAAGCTGCGCTTCGCCGGGCGCGAGCGCATCTTCCAGGTCCTGCTGGCCGCATTGGTGATCCCGGCGCAGGTGGCGATGCTGCCACTGTTCCTGATGATGAAGGGCCTGGGACTGGCCAACAATTTCGGCGGCGTGATCGTGCCGGCGCTGGCGACGGTGTTCGGCATCTTCCTGGTGCGGCAGTACGCGCGCAGCATCCCGGATGAATTGCTGGAGGCCGCGCGCATCGACGGTGCCAGCGAGTTGCGTATCTTCTTCCAGATCGTGCTGCCGATGCTTAAGCCCGTGCTGGTGACGCTGGCGATCTTCACCTTCATGGCGAGCTGGAACGATTTCATGTGGCCGTTGATCGTGCTCACCGATCAGTCGCAGTACACGTTGCCGGTCGCGCTGGCGTCGCTGTCGCGCGAGCACATCCAGGACGTCGAGATGATGATGGCCGGTGCGGTGATCACGGTGTTGCCGGTGTTGCTGCTGTTCCTGCTGTTGCAGCGGTACTACATCCAGGGATTGCTGCTCGGGAGCGTGAAAGGTTGAATCCGGTTTCGTCCCCATGGCTGTTGGCCTTGCTGGTGATCAGCAATGACGCTTCGGCATCATCCCCCGTCCGGATCCTGGATGCGTTCGAAGGCGCAGCCCCTTGGCGCGTGGTCACGTCCAACCAAGTCAGTGGAAAACTGCGCCAGGTCGAAGGGGCCGACGGCAAGGCGCTTTGCCTCGACTACGATTTCAACGGCGTCTCCGGCTACGTCGGCCTGCAGCGCGA
>JACMKK010000407.1 GCA_014380115.1 Luteimonas sp.
CATCGAGCGCGCGGTCGAGGTCGGCGCGGATCGCCGCTTCGTCCTCGGCGCGCAGGGCGTCGCGTTCGATGACGCCGGCACCGCCATGGATGGCGAGGGCGATGGGGTGGGTCACGGGGTTTCCGGGGTCAGATCGCGAAGATGTGAGGATAACCGAGCCACCGCGCTCCTCTCGCCGCTTTCAGCTCCTTGCCCCGCGCAGCGGGGGAAGGTTGGGATGGGGGTGCGTGGATCCGCGATCGTCGCCGGATGGAATTGCATCGAACGCGGCCAGCCAGACCCCGCACTCGATGCGTCCTATCACCCGCTGCCTGCTCCGGTTGCCCCCACCCTAGCCTTCCCCCGCACGCGGAGGAGGGGAACTGTTTCCGTGGCACTCGCCGCGCGGGGAGAAGGAAAAGCGGGCTTACTGCTGCCGCAAGGCCTCGATCGGATCCAGCTGCGAGGCCTTGCGCGCCGGGTAATAGCCGAAGAACAAACCGGTCGCGACCGAAAACCCGGCAGCCAGACCGATCACGCGTCCATTGAGCGCGACCGGCAGCGCGCCGAACTTGCCGACCAGCAGTGCCCCCACGATCCCGATCGCGATGCCGATGACGCCCCCGATCAGCGAGATCAGCATCGCCTCGGTCAGGAACTGCTTCTGCACGTCCGAAGGCCCGGCGCCGACCGCCATGCGCAGGCCGATCTCGCGGATGCGCTCGGTCACCGAGACCAGCATGATGTTCATGATGCCGATGCCGCCGACGATCAGCGAGATCGTCGCCACCGCGCCGAGCAGCAACGACATCAGCCGCGTGGTCGCGGTGCGCGTGGCGACGATCTCGGAAATATTGCGCACGTTGAAATCGTCCTCGTCGCCCGGCGCGATCTTGTGGCGCTGGCGCAACAGGGCTTCGAGTTCGGTCTGCGCGTAGCTCAGGTCCTTGGCGTCGGTCACGGTCAGCGCGATCTGCATCACCGCACCCGGCGGCAGGCCCATCGATCCCATCAGCCGCCGCCGCGCCGTTTCCAGCGGCACCATGACCACGTCGTCCTGGTCCTGGCCGAAACCGCCCTGACCCTTGGGTTGCAGCGTAGCCGCGACGGTGAACGGCACGCGCCCGATGCGGATCGTCTGGCCGATGCCGCTGTCTTCGCCGAACAACTCGCGTCGCACGCTGTCGCCGAGGATCGCCACCTTGCCTGCACTGCTGTAATCCTGCGGCTCGAACAACGCGCCGTCGGCGACCGCCCAGCCATTGATGATGAAGAAGTCCGGCTGCACGCCCTGCCAGCTGGTCGAGACGTTGTTCTCGGCGTAGACGACCTGGCTGTTGCCGCGCAGCGCGCCGGCGACGTACTGCACTTCGGGCAGCTCGTTGCGGATGGTGTCGACGTCGCCCTCGCTGAGGGTGAAGAAGCTGCTCGAGCTCATGCGCACGCCGCCGCCGCGGCCGGCGCCGGGCGACACGTCGAGACGGTTGGATCCCAGCCCGGACACCATCTTGTCGATCTCCGCCTGCGTGCCCTGCCCGACCGACACCATCACGATCACCGCGGCGATGCCGATGATCACGCCGAGCGAGGTCAGCGCGCTGCGCATCCAGTTGCCGCGCAGCGAGAAGATCGCGGTGCGCAGGATGTCAGTGAAGGTCATGCCGGCGCGCCTTGTTCGTGTACGCCTTCATCATGCAAGCGGCCATCGTGCATCACCAGGATGCGGTCGGCGTGCGCGGCGACCTCGGCGTCGTGGGTGATCAGCACGACGGTGTGGTCCTCGTCGCGCAGGCGCTTGAACAGCGTGAGGATCTCCTCGCCGGTCTTCGAGTCGAGTGCGCCGGTGGGTTCGTCGGCGAGCAGGATCGGTGGCCGGTTGATCAGCGCGCGCGCGATGGCGACGCGCTGCTGCTGGCCGCCGGACAGTTCGCTGGGGCGATGCGAGCCGCGATCGGCGAGCCCGACCGCCAACAGTGCTTCCTCCGCCATGCGCTTGCGCTCGGCGACGGGAACTTGTGCGTAGCCGAGCGGCATCGCCACGTTCTCCAGCGCGCTCATGCGCGGCAGCAGGTTGAAGCCCTGGAACACGAAGCCGATCTTGTCGAGCCTCAAGCGCGCCAGTTCCTCGGCGTCGAGGGTCGAGACGTCGATGCCATCGCAGTGGTAGCTGCCCGAAGTCGGCGTATCGAGGCAGCCGATCAGGTTCATGAGTGTCGACTTGCCCGAACCCGACGGCCCCATGATGGCGACGAAGTCGCCGCGTCCGATGCGCATGCCGACGTCCTTCAACGCGACGACCTCGGCCTCGGTGCCCGCGGAATAGACCTTGGTCAGCCCGCGTGTTTCGATGACCGCGGCGCGTTCGCTGATGGCATTCATTGCGCGGCGCGCTCGCCGGTGACGATCAGGTCGCCCGCCCTGATGTCGCCGGAGATCTCGGTATCGGTGCCGTCGCTGGCGCCGATGCGCAGCATCGTCTGCTGCGGCTTGCCGTCGACGAGTTTGTACACGGGCGCGCGCTTCGCGCCGACCAGCCCGCCGATCGCGGCATCCCAGCGCGCGCGCTTGGCGTCGTCGAGCATGGCGCGGAATGCCGCGAAGTCCTGCTGGTAGCGCTGTGCCATCCGTTGCCGGATCTGCGCTTGCATGTCGCCGCCACCGGCATTGTCCGACACGCGCGGCCCGCCGCCGCGGCCACCACCGAACACGATGGCATTGCCACTTGCCTGCGGCGCCGCGCGGCGTGCGGCCTGGCGCTCGCGCAGTGTCTCGGCTGCGGCATCGAATGCCGCCTGCTGGGTCGCATCGAGCCCGAGTCCGGATGCGGTCCGGGTCAGATCGTCGATCACGCCGCTGCCAGCGCCGCGCTGCGGCGTCGCTTGCGCTTGCGCGACGTCGTCCTCGCCAGCTGGCTTGTAGCGCAGCGCGGCATTGGACACTTTCAGCACGTCATTGCGCTCGCTGACCTGGATCTCGGCGTTCACCGTCAGACCCGGCAGCAAGGTCCCGTCGCTGTTGTCGACGGTCACGACGACCGGATAGGTCACCACGTTGTTGGTCGTCGTCGCCGACAGGCGCACCTGCTCGACCTTGCCCCTGAACTGGCGATCGGGGAAGGCGTCGACGGTGAACGAAACGACCTGCCCGGCTTTGACCTGGCCGATATCGGATTCGTCGACGGCCAGTTCGATCTTCATCTTGCCGAGGTCTTCGGCGATCGTGAACAGTTCCGGCGCCTGCAGGCTCGCGGCCACGGTCTGGCCGGGCTCGATCGTGCGCGTCAGCACTACGCCGTCGACCGGCGAGCGGATCACGGTGCGATCGAGGTTGATGCGCGTGGTCTGGGTCGCCGCGCTCTGTTGCGCGATCTGCGCCTGCGCGGCATTCGCCGCGCCGCGCGCCTGGTCGAGCGCGGCACGGGCGAGATCGACGTCGCTGCGGGCGACGAGCTGGCGCGTGCCGAGGTCGGCCTTGCGGTCGTAGTCGAGCTGGGCATTGCGCAAGGTCGCCTGCGCCTGCGCCAGCGATGCGCGTGCGCTGGCGATCTGCGCCGAGCCTTGCGCGATCTGCGCCTCGTAGCTGCTCGGATCGATGCGCGCGAGCACCTGGTCCTTCTTGACCTGATCGTTGAAGTCGACCAGCACGTCGGTGACCTGTCCCGAGATCTGGCTGCCCACGATCACCGTCGAGATCGCGCTGAGCGTGCCGGTGGCCGAGATCGCCACGCGGATGTCGCCGCGCTCGACCTGCGTGGTGCGATACGCCCCCTCCTCCGCGCTCGCCTCGCGCTGCGTCCAGTACCACGCACCGCCGAGCAGCAGCGACGCGACGACGACAACGGTCGCGATGCGCCCGGTCTTGCCGGTCGCGTTGCGGGAAGACGATAGCTTGCGGGGTGTGCTCATGCGGTCCGGCAGCGGCAAGGAGTCAAGGCAGGCTAACGCACCGATCCGCGCACCGTTGACAACGCCAGGAACGATGTCGGCCGGTGTTCAGTGATTCAAGGTTCAGCGGAGAAGCGCACCGTCGCGGTGGTGCCGACGGCCGGCGTGCTCTCGAGCGTGACCGGCCAGCCGAAGCGCTCGCCGAGGCGGCGCACGATCGACAAGCCCATGCCCTTGCCGGTGGGATTGAACTGGTCGGCGCGATAGAACGGATCGTAGGCGCGTCGCAGCGTGTCGGCCGACATGCCGATGCCGCTGTCGCGCACCACCACGCGGTCCTGCTCGATGCGCACCTCGATCATGCCTTCCTCGGTGAAGGTGCAGGCGTTGCCGAGCAGGTTGCCGAGCATGACCGACAACACGTGCGGCGAGGCGTGCAGTCGCGGCGATGCGAGTTCGGAGACGATCAGCTCGATGGGTTTGTCGGCGATCAGCGGACGCACCTTCGCGACTTCCTCGTAGACCACGTCGCGCACGTCGAAATCCTCGGTCTGCGGCGCGATGCCGTCCTCGCGCGCCAGGATCAGGAAGGCATCGATCACCGCCTCCATGTCGCGTCCGGCCCGCTGGATGCGCGCCAGCGAGCGATGCGAGCGTTCGGGCATCTCGGGGTCGCCGATCATCAGGTCGGTGGCGACGCGGATCACGGTCAGCGGCGTGCGCAGCTCATGGCTCGCGTCGCGGGTGAAATCGCGCTCGCGCTGCACGAACTCGCGCACGCGCGCGGACAGGTCGTTCAACGCGCCACCGAGTTGCTGGACCTCGCTGCCGGCCTCGTCCGGCATGTATTGCGGGGCGATCGTCGTGGCGGCCGCATCACGCGGATCCCAGCGCGAGACTTCGCTGGCGAGCCAGTTGACCGGCGTGACCAGGCGTTTCGACGTACGGTAGGTGAGCCACGACACCACGTACAACGCCAGCAGCGCGATCAGCATCGATGCCGCGCCGCTCCACAGGATCACCCGGTCCAGCAACGAGAACGACATCGTGAGGTAGAGCGTGCCTTCGGGCTTGCGCTCGACCAGTGCCTTGCGCCTGAATTTCGGCAATTCCGCCAGTCCCGGCTTCAGCGCGCGCAGCTCCGCCGGCAACACGCGCGGGTCGCCGCCGCTCTCCAGGAAGAACCCGTTGACGGTCGAGGTGCCCGGCAGCGGCGGATCGGGATCGCGAGCGCGCGCCTGCCAATAGCTCGCGGCCTCCTCGCGCATGCGCTGCGCCGTCAGCAGGTCCTTCACGACCATGCCAGCGGCATAGATGCCGATCACGATCGCGAAGCTGGCCGTCACCGCCTGCAGCACGAAGGCGTAGCGCAGCTTGCGTGGCAATCCTTGCGGCATGCTAGAAGTCGTCCCGAAAACTCACGCGCACCTCATGCGCACCATTGGGCCCACCATCACGCGGGTGGCTGTTCGATGTCCGCGATGCGATAGCCGGCGCTTTGCACGGTGTGCAGCAGCGGCTTGTCGTAGGGCTTGTCGATGGTCTTGCGCAGGTTGTAGAGGTGGCTGCGCAGGGTGTCGGAATCGGGCAGGCTGTTGCCCCAGATCTCGCGCTCGATCTCCTGGCGGCTGACCACGCGCGGCGATTCGCGCATCAGGATGGTCAGCAGCTTCAGACCGATCGGCGAGAGCTGCAGTTCGACCCCGCCGCGCGTGGCGCGCAACGAGGCCGGATCGAGCACCAGGTCGGCGACCTTCAGCACCTCGGAACCGACCTGGCGGCGCTCGCGCCGGATCAGCGCGCGCAGGCGGGCTTCGAGCTCCTGGATCGCGAACGGCTTGGTCAGGTAATCGTCGGCACCGGCGCTCAGGCCGGTCAGCTTCTCGTCGAGCGTGTCGCGCGCGGTCAGCATCAGTACCGGCGTCGACTTGCGCGCCTCCTCGCGCAGGCGCTTGCAGACCTCGATGCCGTCCAGGCGCGGCAGCATCAGGTCGAGCACGACCACGTCGTAATTGTTCTCCGAAGCCAGGCGATAGCCGTCGAGGCCGTCCGAGGCGTAGTCCACCTCGAAGCCGCGCCCTTCCAGGTACTCCCCTACCATTTCCGAGATGTTGCGGTTGTCTTCGACGATCAGGACGAGCCCGCCCGGCTCCTGCGCACTACGCATCGTTAGCTCCAGTGAAAGTGATCTTCAGCTTTGTGAAGGGTGACTTGGGCCGGGTGGACATCTTGTGAAGACGGACGCTGGGCACTCCCTTTTGCCGGTGGAAACCCGATGCCGTTCACAGATCGAATCGTCCCCGCCCCCACGTCCTTTGACGCCATATGAGGACGCATGCCGCGCGTGCGGCGGCGGGGGTGAACGTCGAATCTACGCCGATCAGAACTGGATGCGGCTTGCGAAGGCGAACGATGGATGCATGTCGATCAGAACTGGATGCCGCGCGTGCGGCTTGCACCGGCGAACGATGGACGCAGGTCGATCAGAACTGGATGCGCCCGATGAGGATGTCCTTGAACATCACCCAGTCGCCAATGAACGAATACAGCGGATGCTTGAACGTCGCCGGCCGGTTCTTCTCGAAGAAGAAATGCCCCACCCATGCGAAGCCATAACCACACAGCAGCGCGCCGAGCAGCCAGCGCAGATCGCCAGTCACGAGTGCTGTCGCGGCAAGCACGATTACGCCGCAACTACCGATGAAATGCAGCCGTCGCGAGGTGCGATGGCTGTGCTCGCTCAGGTAGAACGGATAGAACTCGCGAAAACTTGCGAAGCGGCTCATCGTCGTCACTCCGGCTGTGTCTTGCCTTCCGCGGCCTTGGCGCGGTCCCAGTAAGCATCCTGCGCCTGCAGCGGCAGCGACGACAAGCCGACGCCATCGGCGGCCGCCAGCGCTTCCATCGCACGAAAGCGGCGCTCGAACTTGCGGTTGGCGCGGCGCAGGGCGCCGCCGACATCGACCCGGGCATGGCGCGCGAGATTGGCGCAGACGAACAACAGGTCGCCGATCTCGTCCTCGAGCCGCTGCTGCGCCTGGGCGTCCTGCGGATCGGCGGCGACCGCGGCGAACTCCAGCCGGACTTCCTCGATCTCCTCGTGCAGCTTTTCGATCACCGGCGCCGGACCGGGCCAGTCGAAGCCGACCTTCGCCGCCCGCGCCTGCAGCTTGATCGCGCGCTGCCACTCGGGCAGTCCGCGCGAGATGCCAGACAGCGCCGACGCATCGCCGTCACCGGACGCTTCGCGCTCGCGGCGCTTGTGCTCGTCCCAGGCAATGGTCTGCTCGGCCGCGTCCCCGACGACCGCATCGGCAAAC
>JACMKK010000408.1 GCA_014380115.1 Luteimonas sp.
AAGCACTGTGGTTGTCGCACTCGCGCGAGGCGCAGCGCTGGGGATCGAAGCTGCGGCTGCAACCGAGCCGCTTCCTCGACGAACTGCCGGCGGCCGAGCTGCAGCGCGATGGCGCCGATCCGGTCGCCGATGCAGCGCGCAAGAACGAACGCGCGACGATGGGGTTCGCCGCGATCAAGGCCTTGCTCGACGCCTGATCCGCAGTGCACCTCAACTCGGGCGCTGGCCTAGCGCGGCCATGGCTTCGCGCAGAGATGCAACGTCCGCTTCCAGCGCCTCGACGCGAGCTTCCAACGCGGACACGGCGACGGGTCCTTGCGCGGAGGGCACGCGCGCGGCCAGCACCGCGGCGTCGACCGGACCGCACAACAGATGCACGTACCGATCTTCGCGCTGGCCTGGGCCGCGCGGGATTCGTTGCGCGAGCGCGGGGCGATGCTGGGCCAGGCGCTCCAGCTGGTGATGGACATCCTCGGCGTCGTCGAACTTCGCCATGCGCTCGCTGCGCGCCAGCAGTTCATGCACGGTCTGCGCGCCGCGCAACAGCAGCAGTCCGAGCAACACGACCTGCGGTTGGGTCAGGTCGAAATACTGGGCGGCACGATGCTCGTAGCGTTCGGCGCGCGAGGAAAAGGTCTGTTTCGCGATGCCGCGCTGTTCGAGCTGCCGCAAGGCGTGGTGGACGCTGCCCGGGTCCAGTGCCATCACCGGCTCACGCGCGGTTTTCTGGTTGGCCGCAGCCTGCGCTGCGTTGACGGTCAGCGGATAGAGATCGGGCGTGGTGGCTTGTTTTTCGATCAGGCAGCCAAGCACGCGCGCTTCCGTGGTGTTGAGCGGCGTCGATTCGGACGAGGGATCGGAGAGGGACATGGATCGGTCTGGTTCTCGGCGAGGAATGCCGCGTCATCATAATGATCCGCTCGTTACGATGCGCTTCGACCATACCGGGATCATTCAAATGAACGCTGCAACTTTCGCGATACGAGACGCAACCTCCGCCGACCATGTCGCGATCGCGCGCCTGAATCTCGAGTCCGAGCACCTGCTGAGCCCGCTGGATGCGCAGCGCCTGACCCACCTCGACCAGCAGGCTGCCTACCACCGCGTGATCGAGTCGGATGGAGAGGTCATCGCCTTCCTGCTGGCCTTCCGCGAAGGCGTGCCCTACGACAGTCCCAACTACCGCTGGTTCGCGGCGCGCTACGAGCAGTTCCTTTACATCGACCGCATCGCGGTCTCCGCCTCGCAGCAGGGACGGCAGCTCGGGGGCGCGCTATACGCAGATCTGTTCGCGTTCGCGGACCGGCAAGACATCGACACGATCGCCTGCGAGTTCTACGTGGTGCCGCTCAACGAAGCTTCGCGCGCGTTCCATGCGAGGCATGGGTTCCATGAAGTCGGCACGCAGTGGGTGGCGGACGGCCAGAAGCAGGTGTCGTTGCAGATTGCATCGCTATGACGGGTCGCAACGGACATCCTTGCGCCGTATCGCTCGGCTACACTCGGCGCCCTCCGTGGCCGAGGTGTGCGCGATGCGCTCGACTTTCCTGATCTGCCCGATCGTGTTGTTGCTCGCGCTCGGCGCGTGCAAGCCGACATCGTTGACAGCGCCGCCGACAGGCGACGAGCCCGCGGCGAAAACGGCCAAGGCCGCCACGCCCTCGGTTGGCGCGGACGACAACCTCAACGCGGTGCTGTGGGTGCAGGCCTCGGCCGAGTACGGCGCCGTCACGCAGACGATTTACCGTGCCGCCGCCGACAAGCTCGATGTCGCGCTCGAGCAGGCGAACTGGGACGCGCTGGTGCCGGGCGAGCGCGGCAATGCCGCGGCTGGCCTGCCGCCGGCGGTGGTGATGGATGTCGACGAGACCGTGCTCGACAACTCGCCCTACCAGGCACGCCTGGTGCACGACAATCTGGAATACGACGAAGTCACCTGGGCCCAGTGGGTCGCCGAGAAAAAAGCCAAGCCGCTGACGGGCGTGGTCGATTTCGCCAAGGTCGCGGCCGCCAAGGGCATCACGATCCTCTACCTGTCCAACCGCGCCGAACACCTCAAGGACGCCACGCTTGCCAACCTGCGCAGCGCGGGGCTGCCGGTGAAGGACGACAGCGTGTTCCTTGGCCTCGGGACGTTCGTGAAGGATTGCGAGCAGAACGGCAGCGAGAAGAACTGCCGGCGCCGGCTCGCCGGCCAGAAATACCGCGTGCTGATGCAGTTCGGCGACCAGCTCGGCGATTTCGTGGAAATCGTGGCCAATACCCGCGAAGGCCGGGCCGGGCTAGCCG